>JAAYJM010000236.1 GCA_012522895.1 Ignavibacteria bacterium | reverse complement strand
ACTAAGGCTTTAGCAATTGCAATATTAGTTCTTACTTTGTTTGCAAACAAATTCTTCGTTGGCGCTGGTGGTGATTACGCTCCAAACGAATTAAAACCTGTTACTGAGGGCGCATCAAAGCCAGCAGCAGCAACTCCGCTTGCAGCACCACCAGTGGAATCCCCAAAAGAATAAAATCTATATTCTTAGCATTTTTAAAAAGAACAAACTCATAATAATTTTTATGGGTTTATTCTTTTTTTAATACATGTCAAAAAGCTTCCTCTAATCAAATTGCCAGCCTAAACTAATTGCAAAAGGATTGCGTGTCGCAATTTGACTACCATTGAAATATCTATAAACAGGCAAATCAAAAAGTGCCGATACATAAAAATCCGAAAAGGAATATACTATTTGTGGCGCTATAGTTAAAACAAAAAAACCAGTGCTGTCCAAACTTCTTTTCCCTTGATAATCTTTAACGGCAAAATCTGCGCGCAATTCAGCAATCGCGAGCAAGTCTTCGAAAACATTCTTTGTTAAAAAGAAAGAATTTGAAAGATTATGCCCTTGCTGAAAATCATTATGATTCTTTGCATTTAGTTCTGCCCTGCTAATCATATAAAAATCAAGTGCATTTTCGCCAAAACCTTTGTGGAGAAATGAATGCAGAAGCAAGCCATAATTAAAAGGCTGAAAAGCAGTTTTAAGTCCTGCACCAGCAGTAAATTCAAATTTTTTAAAATAACTGCTATATACATTATATTTTCCAGATAAATAAAAAGATGGCGAACCAAACTCATTTACCGATTTGTAATAGTAATCCACTTTATGATTTGGGAAGAAAGCAAATTCAGCTTCAACAGTTAATTTATGTGAAAATCCATAGCCAAGTAAAATTCCTAAATAATCTGATTGGAAATTATTTATAAATCCTTTTCCTTGGTTTATATCTTTAGAAAAAAACTCGTCTCCGCTTCTGTGCTTATAAAGTGCTTGAAGTCGAAAATTGGACTGCGGCAAAATTCCTCTGCTTGTAGTTCCAGCAGGCTGATTCAATCCCCCACCCAGTCCAGAGCCTAAACAATTGCATTGTGAGTGCGATTCATAATACAGAAAGACAACAAAAACTGCAATGAATAATAATATATTTTTCCTTTGATACATTTTAATTAAAAAGTATTTTTTTTCAAGTGCGGCAAGAATACTGTTCATTCTTTTTCTTATAAACGAGTGGCGCTTTGCATTGAGCTGAAACAAGCAGTCGGTTCATGTTTTTTTTTTAAAACTAAATCAATTTAATTATTTTCTTCCTCAGCGATTGGCAAACTAAAATAAAAAGTAGTGCCAACACCAACTTCGCTTTCCACCCAAAGTTTGCCAAAGTTTTTTTGAATTAACTCATCGCAGAGAACAAGTCCTAAGCCTGTGCCTTTTTCGTTTGCGGTTCCATAAGTAGTAACTTGGCAGTCAAGTTTAAATATTTTATCAAGATTCTCTTTTGATATTCCAACGCCATTATCTTTTACTGAACTTATAATTTGCTTTCCTTCAATCTTTGCATCTACGATAATTGTTCCATCAATATTGGTGAACTTTATTGCATTGCTTACTAAATTTCTTATGACAGTATTTATCATATTTGGGTCGGCGCGAGCAATGAAATTGCAAGGGACATTGTTTATTAAAGAAATGTTTTTTTGCTTCGCCACGGACTGATTTAACTGTAAAACTAAATCAACAATTTGAAATAATGAAAGCGATTCAGGTATATATTCGATTTTTCCTCTTTGGATTCTTGACCAATGGAGCAGATTTTCAACTAATTTATAAATCAGCCCTGAAGATTGATTCAAGCTGTCTACAATTTCTTTTAAATCATCTTTTTCTAAAAAGCCGATGCTGTTTGACAGAATGTCAATATATCCACGCAGCCCCTGCAATGGATTTTTCAAGTCGTGAGAAATAATTGAAAATAGTTTGTCTTTGCTTGTGTTGAGTTTGCGAAGCTCCTCCTCGGATTCAGAAAGCTTATTTGTAAGAAGAACTAACTCGTGCGCATTTTGTTCCGATACTTCTCGAGCAATTTGCAGCTCTTCAATCACTCTTTCCATTTGCTCTTCTGCGACTTTCCTTGTGCTAATGTCTCGAATATAGGCACAATAGCATAGTTTTTCTTTTATTAGAAGTTTAGAAAGAGCAATTTCTATGAAAAAAACATCGCCCTCTTTGTTGGCAGCAGCTAATTCAAGATTGTTTTCTAAAATTCTTTCTATGGCATAATTTGAAAATTCTGAAAATACTTTTTTGTAAAATTCTTTATACGTAACGGGAGCAATTATTTCGTGTAGCTCTTTATTAATTGCTTCTTCCGCCGAGTAGCCAAAAATCTTTTCAGCCGCTTTATTCCAAAAAGAAATTTTTGCATTGTGATCGATAAGCACAATAGCGTCCTTCGCAAAATTGGTTATGCCGTGGAATAATTCTTCTTGCTCAGCAATTTGCTCAAGTCGTTTTTCTTTTTCAGATTCAATTTGATGTCGGTGAATATAAAAATCAAGGATAATTGGCAGCTGATCATTTATAGAGAAATTTTTTGTGAAAAAACCTACTGCATTTGCTTGCTTTGCTTTCTCGTAAATATCGGCTTCTTTATGGGAGGTGAGAAATATTACAGGTATGTTCCAGCGTTTTTTCAGTATTTTCGTTGTTTCAATACCATCAATATCGCCATCGAGAACCACGTCCATCACAACTAAATCTGGAACTTCTTTTTCAATCATCTTTAAAGCATCTTCAGAATTAGTTGCAACCCCAATTACTTCATAATTATTATGTCGAAGCAATATTTTTAAATTTGTAGCGACAACTATTTGGTCTTCTACTATAAGGATTTTTCCTTTTGACATTTTTTACTCAAAAAAACTAGTTTTCAAAATTTCTTTTACATTTAAAGGGCTGTCGTTTCTTGGATTGTTTACAAGGCTTGAAACTTCAAACATTTCCATTGCATCTGCCTTGAACGGCTCTTTTAGCTCAGCAATCAACTCTTCATAAAATAATTCGTTTGAGAGCCACTGCGGAATTAAATCGTTTGGTAAAATTACCGGCATTCTATTATGAATCCCTTTTATTAATTCATTTGCTTCGGTGGTGATAATTGTTCCAGTGCGCAAGGTTTGGTTTTCTGGGTTTTTCCAGCTATCCCAAAGCCCAGCAAAAGCAAATGTTTCTTGAGATTTTAATCTAATAAAGTAAGGGGTTTTTGTTTTTGAAGAGTTTTTTGTCCACTCATAAAAACCATCAGCGAAAATAATGCATCTTCTTGATTTAACAAGATTACGAAAACTTTGCCTTTCGCGAATAGTCTCAATTCTTGCATTAATTAATTTATTTCCAATGCTCTCGGTTTTCGACCAAAATGGAATCAATCCCCATCTAATATATTGCAATTCCGAATTATCATCATTTAAAACAGATAAGACTTTTTGCGAAGGAGCAATGTTATACCTCGGCTCAAAATCAGGTCCGCGCTTTATACTTGGAACTAACTTTTCTATTTGTCTTGTTTTTGCTGATAATGCGAATCTACCACACATACTATTTAGTTACAGTTAAATCTATAAAGGAATTTTCGTTTAAAAGCTCGCCCGCACTTGGGTTTTGATTGATTACCGTGTTTGGCTGAAAAGTTTCGTTTTTTACATAAGTAATATTTCCAACTTGCAATTTCGATTCTAACAATATTTTTGTCGCCTCCTCCAATGGAAGAAGGTTAAGCTGAGGAACTACCACCATTAGCTCTGCCCCTTTGCTGACCACAACATCAACGCTACTTCCATAAGGAACTTGCTTGCCCGAGCTAATTTTTTGCGATATAATTGTGTCGCCTCCAAAACTCTCGCTATATTCGTAAGCAATCTCGCCGATGCTTAAACCGAGATTCATTAGGTCTATTCTTGCGTTACGCAAAGGTTTGCCCACCAAATATGGAACAGTTAAAGTTTCTCCGCCCTTGCTTACGATTAGAGTTATCGCCCTCCCTTCCTTAACAAATTGGAATGGCTTTGGAATTTGATTAATCACTATACCCGCAGGATAATTATCGTTGTATTGCTCTGTAATTTTATCGACTTCCAGGGAATTTTGCTTTAAAATACTTTTTGCGGACTCAATTTCTTTTCCAATCAGATTGGGAAGCTTTACCGAACTCTTTTTGCCAATAATTGTTGGTAAAATAAAAGAATTTACAATAACGACCGTGATAATCAGCGTTAAAACAAAAACAGCCAATACTATTAAGTAAGGATATAGTCCTTTGAAAGCTTTCATAAATAATTTGTTTTTTTAATAAACAAATTACTAATATACAAATAATTATTATATCTTAATATTCTTTTTTTTTCTATTTAACAACAGGAAAAAAACGTCTATTCCTTAGCCGTTAATTGAATTGCCTTTGCTTTTTTGCCATCTTCTACTGGTAATATTTTAAATTCAACATCTAAACCTACTTTCAACTTAGGTATTATATTGTCAGTTGGATTAATCCTAAAATATATAGATTTTGAATTGTCATATTTCAAAAAACCGTCAGCTCCCTTATCGTTATTATTTAAAATCTTTTCAATTATGCCAGTTTGTTTTTGGCTAGTATTTTGCACCTGTGTGTTATTTTTTGGGATAAAGCTGTTCCAATATTTTCTTAATTCTTTTTCTAGTTCTTGAAAATTATCAATAGGAATTCTATCAAACTGACGCAATTCTGATTGTAGTTTAGAAGGTACTTTCCAACCCTCATTAATTCTTATCAAATGGGATAATGAAAAATGTTTGAAAGCCAAATCATTTTCTCGTTTTGATTTTAAAATTCCACCTAATAAAAACAATAAGCCAACTTTATATTTTAAATCTCCGAAATTGTTTATTGCTGAAATAGCATATTTAAAAGCATTGTCTACATCACCTGTTTCATAATACAAATCAGCTAATTCCTTTTGAACATACCACTCCTTTTTTCTTCGTAAAACCTGAAGAAGCTCTTCTATTGCATCAGCAGAATTCCCGAGATTTTTTTTAGACAATGCAATTCTTCGGGCAAACCAGACATCATTTGAGTAGTGAAATTTCTTGAAAAGTTCAAGTGCCTTCTTTGAAACATTGTAGCACTCTTGAAACATTTCTAATTTCATCAAAGCTTTTGATTTATAAGCATACCAATTTTCTTTGTCCGAGGCTAATTCCATTGCCTTTTTCTGTCCTCTGCTTTCAACTTCTATAGATTTGCAAACTGTATTAAGCCTTTCGGGAGGAACCAAATCGCAAATATCATTTATCAAATTCCAATTAGCATTCGGTTTCTTTTTTTCGGCTTTGAGAACAGATGTAAATAAATAAGATACAACTGAATACGAAAATACATTGTTGATTTTTAGAATTAGGGGCAAAAAATCCTTTATCTTTTGAATGGTATCCGAAACAGTATAATGTTGATTGCTTGTAGTGTCAATCTCTTCATCATCATCGATTATGTCGTTTTCAATTTGATCGCTCTCATTTAGTAGATTTTCTGCTTTAAATTTAGAATACAAAAGCCATCCGTAAGCAGTTAAAGTTCTTTCTTTAGTTTTTTCATCAATGGTTATGTTATAAGCTTCCAAGAATTTAAAAGCGTTGCCAATATTTCCAGTTTTTCTTAATGCTGTTATCATCGAGGATATTAAATAGTCATTTGAAGCAATTTGTTTAGTTGTAAATTGAGCTTTATTCTCTCGGAAATATTGCAAAGAATCACTAAACTTTTTTTCATTGTTTAGTTTATTAATAGCCTGACTGAAAGCAAATAATGGAGCCATAGTTTATGCCTTTATTTTGTTAATAGCATCTTTTAATTTTTCCCAAATAGTTGGGCTGGAGTAATATTTGGCAGTTATTTTACTAAAATAACCTTCCTTTTTGTAATCAATTTCTAAATCAAGTTCTTCATTTTCCGAATTAAACAATTTTATTCTATCTTTGTAATTAGTTTGAATAATTTGAACAAGATTTATTCCATGTTTAGTTAACACATTTGCAAGTTTAGAATATTCATTTTTCCTCCACAAATCTGCTATTGATTCAAAAGCATTATTGTTTATATTTTTTTTAAGTTTCTCTTTTATCGAACTTGCTAAATCTTTATCACCTTTGATAAATTTTGGAAATTTAAATTGATGCTTTTTATCAAAACTGAACTCCATAATAGTTTCGTTTAAATCATAACTAAAAATGATTCTAACATTCCAACCATGTATTTCAATTTGATTTATGACATATTCATTGTTTAGCTTTTGCTTAATTACGTTAATTAATTCATTTTTCGCAATTTCAATATCTTTATTATCAGAAATAAATAGAAATTCCTTTACCTTTGTTTCACCGCTTTCATCAACAAAGTCAGTTTTGTCAAATGGAGTTATAGGTTTATAGTTTATAAGCGAAATCTTTTGTTTTGCCCTGCTGATACCAGTGTATAACCATTTAAAATGTTGCTGATTTGTTTTTCCAACATTTTCTCCTGGATTTACATTGAAAATAACTTCATTCCATTTGTAGGACATAGATTTGTGTACCGTTAATGCCCACCCGTAACGCAATAATGCAGCATTTTTTAATTTATTATATTCAGAAGTAGGGTTGTTTCTTAGATTTATCTCTATTCTTCTTTTATAATTTTCTTTTGAATTTGTTATTAAAATTTTTAGATGTTTTTCTTCTTCAGTTAAATTCTTTTTTCTACTTGTGCCTTTTAAAAGTTGTTGAAGAAATAAATTGTTTTCCTTTTCATATTTATTGAAAATATTGTCGTTTTTAAGATTTTTATATTCATATGAATTGTTAAACGGATTGTTTATTTTGGCTTTGCTTAATTCTCTGCTGAGTATTCTTTTAAATAATATAAGTTCATTTTTAGAAAGCTCTGCTTTAGGATTAAGTCTGTAATTTTCTAAACTTAACACTTTAACTTTATCTCCTGTTTCAGCAAGAGCTATAGTTATTTCTCTAAATTCAATCGAAGTAATCTCACCTTTAATATTTTTTGACTCTTTTATACAACAATCAGAGCTTACTTTTTCAACTACACCAAATTGGCCATTATATATTTTTTTGGGTTGTGCGAAAGGATCGTTTTCTGTTGCAGTCTCAATATTGTTATTAAATAAGACTAAATCACTAATTGCTATATCGTTACCGTTCTTTAGTATTAATTTTTTAATCCAATAATTTACTTTTTGTGATTCTTCATTACTAAAGCATAGCATATGGCAATCAATTTTATTAATTATAACATCTGAAATTTTCTTTAAAACATCTTCTTTAGATAGAAAACAGAAATTGTCATTTGTTTCAAAATGAAGTGAATTAAAGTATTGAATCCTAATTTTTTCAATACAAAGCAATGCTTCTTTATTGATGTCGGAAAAATCGGGTTTGTCTGATAGTGGATAGACATTTGTTTTTAGACTATATGCTTGTTCTAAGTACGAAGAATTTAAAGGCGATTCATCTGTTTTTCCTAATTGAAGTAGGAAAGGGTCCCCAATGAAAATTATCTTTCTTTTAGTGTTGATTGAATTGGTATAACTTAAAAAATCTTTCAGCAAATAACCAGTTCCAAAAATTAAATCAATGGATTGATAAAACGAATCTGATACAAGCTGTGATTCATCAACTATGAATAAAGCATTCTCAGCGTTATCGCAATTTTTTAATGGAATTTCTTCAAGTTTCAAATTTTCAGAATCAATCTCTTCGTCTGTTTCTTGATTAATGTCTTTTCCGTTAATTTGTTTTTCTTCCTGTCCATTGTTTTTTTGTCCCCCATAAATGTAGGAGTAAATGCTGTTTACTCTTTCCAATCCATCAATTGTAACCAAATTATTTGCCACTCTATTTGATTGAGCAAATATTTCTGTTTCGTGAATACCATTTTGGAAAGCAATATCCTGTATATAAGGGATTAAAAAAGTTTTTCCGCTATTTGCTGTTCCTTGCAAAATAAAAACATTTTGTTCCGAGTTAACCAAAAATGATTCTATTTTTGACAAAGCGGCTTTTTGGTCTGGGTATAGCAATGAATCGTCTAATTTTGTTGATTTTTCTGCATAGATTTTTAATTTATCTTCAAGCGGTTTTTCTTCAATTTTATATTTGTCTGCACGAAATACATTTTTAAAAGCATCATAAGATTTTTGAGAAATATTTACAACGCTGTTGGATACATCAATAATATCAAAAATTTTTTCAACAAAATTGAGTTTGTCAATAATCCAAAAAGCGAGTTCCTTTGAATTTGGAATACCTCTATTTAATTCTATTTCTTTTTGAAAACATACTACACAAACAATATGACTACAATCAAGGTAGTCTCCTTGAAAAAGTTTTTCTTTGATATTTTTTTCAAATACTTCTGAAAATCGACTTTTTTGATTTTTTAATTGAATATATGGATTTATTGAACTGCCTCCTTTAATATGTTCACCTTCTTTATTTGTCCAAAGACCAAATTCAAAATTATGTGCAATTGGAAGGTTTATTAATCCACTATAATTCTTAAAATCAATAATACAAACCACATGCTCAGTAATAAGCAAGGCATCTATTTGCAATCTTTCATCAGGCTCGCACAAAGGGCTACCTATCAGTAAACCTGATATTTCCTTTTCGTCAAAGGCTTTTGACAAATGCTTAGAGAAATCTCTGAAAAATGTGTTTTCATAGCTTCTAGTAAATGTATTTTTTCTAACCTCTAGCATTCTCGTTTATCTAATTATTTCTAAATATTGGCTATATATTATATTTAATATTCTTCTTATGTTAGTTGGTAATTTGAAATCTGCCTTTTTTTTCAATATGAATATAATCTCATCTCTTGTTTCTACAAACATATAAATTTTAAAATGTGAAAGCAAATATTTTTTTCATTTCGCTGCACTGCAAAACAAAAAAGCCACCCTTTTTGAGAGTGGCTATTATATTTTTTCAAGTCATTTTCTACAATACAATATTTCCAACAGCGTAGCTTTTAACTAATTTCTACATTGATTATATTTCTATTAGGAGGCTGCTTTAAATTCTTTTAAATCAATGATTTTATATTGTGTTTTTTCTTTTTCTAAAGTCCCGACAATGCTAACCTGCTGGTTGTTTTTATGTAAATCTAATGCTATTTGATATAAATGAGAATCAAGATTAAGAGAAATATTTGTTTTTACCTTATTTACTATACCTTCAATTAAAACAGAATTTTTATCACTTTTCACATCCTTCGATTTTAATGCAACAATCCTGCCAGTTACTTTATTATCAAAGATTTCAGTAATTTTTCTTTTAATAGTTTTAGAAAAAGTATTTAAATTTTTAACTTTTTCTTCATTCAAATTATCAATAGAGGTTGAGCGCTTTTGAGTTGTTGAATTTAATGTAAGTTCAAAATCAGAGTATCCAATGCCAGAGTAAAGATCTCTAATTCTATTAGTAACATTAACACTTATCAAACTTTTATTTGAAATTAAAAATTCATCATCTGGTTCAAAATTATCATTTAAAATAATTTCTTTTTT
>JAAYJM010000235.1 GCA_012522895.1 Ignavibacteria bacterium | reverse complement strand
ATTTTATTTGTCCCCCGCTGGCAGGCAATTTTATTTGTCCCCCGCTGGCAGGCAATTTTATTTGTCCCCCGCTGGCAGGCAATTTTATTTGTCCCCCGCTGGCAGCAATTTTATTTGTCCCCCGCTGGCAGCAATTTTATTTGTCCCCCGCTGGCAGCAATTTTATTTGTCCCCCGCTGGCGGGGGCCAGGGGGTGGACAGCTTTCTTTGTTACCATAGTTCTGTGATTTAGCAAAAGTATTAATTAAAAGTGTATATTAAAAAAGAGCGTAATAAAAAACACTAAGTAATTATAACATATAAAGATCCACCCCCTACCCCCGCCAGCGGGGGACAACGCTGCTAACGAAAAAGGATCCACCGCCAGCGGGGGATAATGCTATAAATAAAAAAGGAGCAAGGGGGTGGGCAATATTCTAATTTAATAAACAAATTCTTTTAGGGCGATTTTATGAGTGATTATTCCAACAATTATTACAATAAAAATTTAAAAGAAAAGGCAAACGATTTACGTAAATCAATGACAAAAGCAGAGGCTTGCTTATGGAAGTATCTCTTAAAAGCAAAATTGATGAAAGGTTATCAATTTAGAAGGCAAAGACCTATACTCAATTACATTGTAGATTTTGTTTGTTTAGAATTAAAACTGGTTATCGAAGTTGATGGCGTTACTCATAATTTTGACAATATTATAAAGCGTGATTTAATAAGGCAAAAAGATATAGAAAATATGGGATTTAAAGTAATTAGGTTTCAAGATAAAGAAATATTAGGGAACTTAGAAGGTGTGAGAATTAGTATATATGACACGATTTGTGATATAGAAAGGACTTATCCACCCCCTGCCCCCGCCAGCGGGGGACATCGCTGCTAACGAAAAAGAGAGCAGGATTATTTTAGAAATTTTAGAAAAATAGCTCTTTGAAAGCTAGACTTTGAAAAATTATTTGCAAAGGACACGATATGAAACCGACGTTCACTTTCAAGAGCTAATACAAATATAATAAAAATAAAAATTATAGCAAAAATATTTTATAAAGAAATTTCAAAAGAATTCTTTGTCCCCCGCTGGCGGGGGCCAGGGGGTGGACAGCTTTCTTTGTTACCATAATTCTGTGATTTAGCAAAAGTATTAATTAAAAGTGTATATTAAAAAAGTATAAAAAAAAACACTAAGTAATTATAACATATAAAGATCCACCCCCTACCCCCGCCAGCGGGGGACAATAATTGATGTGAAAAATATTATTAAAAAAAATCAAAAATATTATGGCAAAAATTCTATATTTCAAAGTTGAGGATTCTTTATCCAAAGAAGAAAAATTCAAGTTTCTTAATAATAGCGAAAACGTTTTTAATGTTGATTTTAAAGAATTAACACCAAATAAAGACAATGTTTGGATTACTGAAGGTCTTGAAAGCGATTGGGAATATTTAATCCCGCTTGGAACTAAAGAAGCTAAACAGTTGTCGGTAGTCGGTAGTCAGTTGCCAGTGATTTTTAAATTGTATAGCTTAGGAGTTAGCACCAACAGAGATGCTTGGGTTTATAATTGCAGCAAAGAAACTATTAAAAACAATGTGAATAAAACAATAAAGGAATTTAATAGAAATCTTTTTGAAAGATCTTTAAATGCAAATGATGATATTGAAAAATTAATTGAGTATAATGACGAGTTAATAAGTTGGTCATCTACTTTAAAAAATAAATTAAGACAAGGTATAAATATAAATTACAACACGAAGGATTTAAGATTATCGATTTATCGTCCTTTTTTTAAAAATTTCTTATTTTTTAATAGAGATTTAATTGATAGATGCGGGCAATTCCATAAAATATTCCCTACTACCGACTCTGAAAAAGAAAATATGGTTATTTGTGTTCCAAGCCATGGGGGTCGCTTACCATTTTGGTGCTTTATATCAAATAAAATTGTGAATTTAGCATTAACCTCAATTGATGCTAATCAATGCTTTCCCTTTTACACATATAACGAAGATGGGACAGGTCGCAAGGAGAACATAAGCGATTGGGCGCTCTCAGAATTTAGCACAAATTATAAAGACGAGAATATAACAAAAATCGCAATCTTCTACTACATTTACGCAATTTTGCATAAGCCAGAATACAGGGAAAAATACGCAGCAAACTTGCGGCGTTCATTGCCACGCATACCAATGCTCGGACTGAAAGATATTAAGCAAAGCTCGGCGGCAAGCGATGCGGAGCTTTTTTGGAAATATTCAGAAGCAGGGAAAAAACTTGCCGATTTGCACTTGAACTACGAGGAGCAGCCCGAATATCCCTTGACGAAGATAGAAAGCGAGGGAATGCAGTTGGATTGGCGTGTGGATAAAATGAAATATGTGAAAAGCGACGACGGCAGGCTTGCCATCAAATACAACGATTTTTTGACGCTTGCGGGCATCCCAGCAGAAGTGAAAGAATATAAGCTCGGCAATCGCTCAGCATTAGATTGGATAATCGACCAATACCGCGTGAAAACCGACAAGCGCAGCGGAATAACAAACGACCCATTCCGTGCCGATGAACCAGATTACATAGTCCGTTTAATTGGCAAAATCGTTACAGTCAGTTTAGAGACGATGAAAATAGTGAGAGGGTTGTAGAAAAAAAGATCAAATTAAAAATTTATCCCGTAGGGATTACATTATTGTAGAAAAAAAGATGGGCTAAAGCACAGCTTTAAAAGAAAATTCCCTTCCCAAGTTCAACTTGGGAAGGAGAAGACAGAAAAAAAGATCTGCCACACTTACAAAGTGTGGCACATCTGAAAATCAAGCAATCATTCAATCAAGCAAATCAAAGTTCAGATTTCTCTGGATTCTTTACTGTGTTTAGAATAAGATCTTTGTCCCCCGCTGGCGGGGGTAAGGGGGTGGATCTTTATACATTGTAATCACTTGTAGCTTTTTATAATAAAATTTTGATTAATACACTTTTGCTAAAACACTGAATTATGGTAACAAAGAAAACTATCCACCCCCTGCCACCGCCAGCGGGGGACACAGGACTGTCCTGTGTTTTCCACCTAAAAAGAATCTTCCCCTTTGAAAAAGGGGCAAGGGGGATTTTTCTTCTCTGGATTCTTCACTACGTTCAGAATGACAGTGCCACTCTATCTCCCCCTTTGAAAAAGGGGGAAGGGGGGATTTTCTAGTGTCCATCTGAAAATCAATAAATCCTAAATTCCTTTTAATGCTATGTCTTTGCGATAATATTTGTTTAGATAAGAAATTTTTTCTATTTCTTCGTAGTTTCGTTTTCTTGCTGCTTCTAAGCTGTCCGCAACAGTTACAAGGCTCAACACCCTGCCTCCATCTGTTAGCAGTTTTCCGTTTTCTAATGTCGTCCCAGACTGATAAAGAAAAACATCTTCATTCCCAATATTTTCCAACCCTTTGATTTCAAAACCTTTCTCAAAACTAATCGGATAACCCTTCGAAGCAAGCACTACACAACAACTATGCAAATCTTTCTTTATTCTTATAGCGCTTTTGTCTATATTTCCAGAAGCAGCGGAATACAGCAATTTTGCGAAATCTCCTTCTATATGCGCCAAAACAGCTTGGGTTTCGGGGTCTCCAAACCTTGCGTTATATTCAACTACGTTAACGCCGCCATTGTGAATCATTAAGCCGACATAAAGGCAACCAACAAAGGGCGTTCCCTCCTCTCGCATATAGTTCAAAGTAGGCTTCAAAACCTGCTCTTCGACTTTCTTTAAAATTTCATCGTTAATGATTTTTGTGGGTGAATAAGCTCCCATCCCGCCAGTGTTTGGTCCTTCATCGTTATCGTAAATTCTTTTGTGGTCTTGAGAGTGCGGGAGTAAAAGAAAGTCATTCCCATCGCAAATAGCAAGGATAGAGGCTTCTTCGCCCTCCAAAAATTCTTCTACCACAATAATTTTCCCAGCTTCCTTAAACTTTCCTTTGAACATATCAATTACAGCGGCTTTTGCTTCATACGCGTTGTTTGCCACAATTACACCTTTTCCAGCAGCAAGCCCGTCTGCTTTTATAACTATTGGGAAACTGTGGCTTTCAATGTATTCCATTGCTTCATCAATATTTTCACTGCAAATTTTTCTAAATTTAGCAGTTGGAATCTTGTGCTTTCGCATGAAATATTTAGCAAAAGTTTTTGAGCATTCTAACTGAGCAGCAGCTTTCGTTGGTGCGAAGCATTTGATATTGCTTTCAGAAAGAATATCGACTATTCCATCGGCAAGAGGAGCCTCGGGGCCCACGACAACTAAATCAATTTGATTTGTTAGGCAGAACTCAGTAATTCTTTTATAATCATTAATCCTTAAGCCAAGCGGTTCAGCAATCCCCAGCATACCGGGGTTTCCGGGCAGGCAATAAAGCTTTTCTGTAGATTTAGATTTTGAAAGTTTTTCTGCCAAGCAATGCTCGCGTCCACCAGAGCCGATTAAAAGAATTTTCATTTTATCACCTATGATTTTCTAATTCAATCTCAATTATTCTCTCGCAAAGCTCTGGGAAATCAACACCCGACTCTTTTGCTGCCATTGGGACTAAACTTGTAGCCGTAAAGCCCGGGACTGTATTCATTTCCAAAAGAAGGGGCTGTCCATCTTCATTTAATCTGAAATCTGCTCTTGCAAAACCAGAGCAGCCAAGTGCCATATATGCAGTATGAGCCAAGCTTTGACTGAATTCGGCAATATCTTCACTTATTTCCGCCGGGCAGTCATACCTTGTTTTGCCTTGCATATACTTATGTTCATAGTCATAAAAGCCATCTTCAGGCACAATTTCGATTACAGGTAAAGTTTCTTCTCCAATGACTCCAACTGTTATTTCTTGACCATCAATAAATTGCTCGACAATCACTAAATCGGAGTATTCAGCAGCTTTTTTCACTCCTTCGTGAATATCATCAAGGTTTCCAGAATCGATAATGGTAATTCCTATAGTAGAGCCTTGGTCGTTGGGCTTAATTACAAGGTGATTGCCCAACTCACTGCGAATTTCTTCAAAAAGTTCATAATTTCCATAATCCTTTTTTCTTATTAGATACCAAGCTGGAGTTGGGATATTTGCTGCTAAAAATATCATTTTCGATGAATTTTTATCAATCGCAATCGCGCTCCCTTTTACTTTGCTACCAGTATAGGGAATCCCGCGAAGCTCTAAAAGCGATTGCACTCTGCCATCTTCTCCCCACTTTCCGTGCAGGACGATAAAGGCAATGTCAATATTATCAAAAGCTTCTGAGTTAATGCTTTCGATAATATTTCTTGAATTAAATTTAGCAAGTTCTTCTAAAGAAACGGCGCCCTCGCCACCCTGAAGTATTTCTTCTGAGCGCTTCCAATCCGAGCCAAGCGCGGGGTCGATTGGAACTACATTATGTCCTTTGCTACGCAATGCTTCTACAACGGCACGCCCGCCCGCTATTGAGACATTTCTTTCTGTCGAAATGCCACCAAACAATACTGCAATATTCATTCTTTTTTATTCATTTATGTTAAAAAAAGCTTTGTTTATAGTTTATGCTTAATTGCAATTTTAAATAAATTTTATGCAAAATAATTTTTAAATTATTAAAAAAATTGACGCTAAAATTTGAAATTATACCTCAGCTTGTCTTGTCCTGAAATACGTTGACCTAAATTAATCAATTGTAAACTATTTTTTTGCATTTTTTCTGCTTTTTTTTAGATTTTAAAACCTTAGTATGTGATAATATTGTTATTGCTTTATATAATTT
>JAAYJM010000234.1 GCA_012522895.1 Ignavibacteria bacterium | reverse complement strand
TTGCACTTGGTATCGTTCCAAAATTTCAAAAATTTGGAGTTGATTCCGTGCTTTATTATGAAATTGGAGAAAGAGGAGCGAAAATGGGCACTCTCACTGGTGAAGCTTCTTGGGTGCTTGAAGATAACGAAATGATGAAACGCGGCTTGACTACCACTATGAATGCAAAAATTTACAAAACTTATAGACTTTACGAAAAGAGCATTTAAAGCCTAACTTAAATTTTTTACAATGAAAAAAATTATTAGCAATACTATACAAATAGCCTTATACCCTTTTACATTTTTAGCAGCCCTATTGCTTAAACTTATTGCAAGATTATCCGCATCTGGCGGGGCGAGCGATAAAATTTTTATGGCACTTGGCATTCTTCCCGTTCCAGACCATTACTATCAGCCACTTATTAATCCAAAAAAATATTTAAAACGTCCTTTGTCTGATATAAGAAATTTACCGGGCTTGGACTTAAACATAGAACAGCAACTTGATTTGCTGAAATCCTTTAATTTTAATGATGAATTATTAAAAATTCCAGAAAAAAAGCAAGACTACAATAAATATTTCCATTTAAATAAATTTTATGAACTTGCTGACGCAGAGTATCTTTATAACCTAATTAGACATTTCAAGCCGAAAAGGATTATTGAGATTGGGAGCGGATTTTCTACATTAATGGCAAGAAATGCAATAGGGGAAAACGAAAAAGAAAACCCTGATTATTCTTGCAAACATATTTGCATTGAACCTTTTGAAAATAAATGGCTTAAAAGTCTTAACATAGAATTGATTAAAGCAAAAGTGGAATCTCTTGATAAAAGTATTTTTAAAGAGCTTGAAAGAAATGATGTTTTATTCATTGACTCTTCACATGTTATTCGTCCCCAAGGAGATGTGCTATTCGAGATTTTGGAGCTACTCCCCTTGCTTAACTCGGGTGTTTTAATCCATTTTCACGATATATATACTCCGCGAGATTACCCAGACTACCTTCTTAACAAACACATTCTTTGGAATGAGCAATACCTTTTAGAAGCCTTTTTGTCGAACAATAAAGAATATGAAATTATTGGGGCATTGAATTATTTGTCTTGCAATTATAAATCGCAACTTTCTGAGAAATGCCCTGTTTATGCGAGCTATCCAGAATTTGTTCCTGGCGCTTTTTGGATAGCAAAAAAATGAGGTTTTTTCCTGGATCTAGCTTACAAATCTGAGCATTCGCACAATTGAAAACCACCGCTTCCATATAAGAAAAAAACTTGCAATTCCAGAAAAAGAATCTTTATGCAATTTTTTACTGAAACTTTAAAGCAAGGAATTTCAATCTAATTGAATTTATTTGCACTTGGGCAAAGGTAAGAAATTTTGCAATTTAAACAATCCGGATTTCGAGATTTGCAAACCTTTCTACCGTGATTAATCAAATAATGCGTGAAAATTACCCATTTTTCCTTCGGCAAAATCTCCATAAGCTCAAACTCAATCTTCTCTGGGTTCTTGCTTTCAACTAAGCCAAGCCGATTTGAAATTCTAATCACATGGGTATCGACTACTATACCGGGGGTATCGAAGCAATGACCAAGAATCACATTTGCAGTTTTTCTACCAACTCCGGGCAGTTTTAATAGTTCTTCCATTGTGTCTGGAAGCTCAGAATTATATTCATCAATCAATTTTTTTGCAGCAGCTTTTATATTTTTTGTTTTTGCTTTGTAAAAGCCAGCGGAAAAAATAAACTTTTCCAATTCTTCGCTTGGTATTTCCGCGTAATCCAGCGGCTCTTTATACTTTTTAAAAAGTTTTTCAGTAATTATATTCACTCTTTTATCGGTGCATTGGGCAGATAGTATCGTTGCCACAAGAAGTTGAAAAGGGCTTTCAAAATTAAGCTGTATTGTAACTTTGGGGTATTCAAGATTAAAAATCTCGAGTATTTTTTTTAACCGCACTTTTTTTGCTTTTGCACTTTCTTTTCTCATGTTTTTTTAGTTTTCCACTTTAATCTCAATGACAACCCTTCTTTTGTCAAGGTCTTTTATATCTTCTCTTGTGTCAATGCCATAGCCGTTTATACTCCACTTGATTTTGCTTTTGTTCGAGCTGTATCTTTTACTTTTATCTAATTCCTTTTGCAAATGCTTTGCTGTGAAATAGGCACGGAGCCGCGAAAGCAGTTCATTTGTCATTTTCTCAGTTAAAGCAACTTTAACAGCAAATTCGCTATCGTCAATCGGCAGCTCAGAATAAACAGCTTTTTCAGAAATTCCACGCGGATCGGCGTAGCCCCTAACAGAAATACTAATCTCTTCCGTTCCCTTTGAGCAAGGATTTTCAAGGTATTTAAGTTTTGACTGTATAAAATACAAGGCATCGCTTAATGCTTTTTCAACTGTCTCAATATACTGCTCATACTCGCTGCCGGGATTTTCGATGTATTGAGTTTTTTCGTCTCTTGCAAATATTTTGTTTTCAAATTTTTTCTTGAGCTGGCTTAGGTTTTCTTTTGTATTTGGTAAATAATAGCCTGTTACAAAAAAGGGAACTTTGTATTCTTCAAAATAAAATTCATTACTTTCGCTTGGCAAATCAATATCAGCAATTAAAACGATAGAACTTGAATCGGAGCAAGGAGCGTAAAGGCTTTGCTCAAAAACTTTGTCGGAAAAGCAGGGACTTGAATAGCTTAGCAGATACTCTTGATTCGCCTTAATATCAAATTCATAAAAACCAGTTTCATCAAGTTTTTTTTCAGCAAGCAGATTGTCATTTTGGAATAATTTAATAAGTCCAGTATTCAAAAAAATTGGATTGTCCGCAATTACTTTGCCTTGAACTTTCACAGCGCCACAAAGGTCGAAGGCGTAAATATCGAACGCCCCGCATCCTCCAGTTCTATTTGAGGCAAGGAAAATTTTATCATTATAAACAAAAGGACCCGTTTCATCGAAATTGCTGTTTATTGGGTAAGAAAAAGCTCGAATTGATTGCACCTCATAGTTTTCCAATTCTGCCTTGTAAATATCGAACTGCTTTTTTTCTGAATGCCCATTAGAAGAAAAAAGCAAAGTGTTTTTTTCGAGAAGAAAAGGAGTTAACTCCCGTCCTTTGCTATTGATTATATTTCCTAAATTTTTTGGCTCTGTCCACTGTCCATTCTCGTTTCTATGCGAAATGTATAAATCGGTTTCACCAAACGAGCCGCTTCTGTCAGATGTGAAAATCATAAGCTGCCCGTCTTTTGAAAGAGTTGGGTGCGATTCATAATACTTGCTATTAATTGTTGGAGGCAAAGGAATTGGCTTAGAAAATTTGCCATCTTTTTCGATTACGCAGTAAATATCACTATTTCTTCTTTTTTTATCTGAATATGCTGAAAAATAGTATTCCTTTTGCTTGTTTTCGCGGTCATAATAAATCGAAGGGGTAGTCGCTCCATAAAGACCAGATACATCAAACATATATTTAGCTTGTGGAATCGAATCAATAAAAATATTAGCTGAAAACATCTGCTCGCGATCTTCTTTTTCACCAACTATAGAAATATAATAAAGAGTAGAATCCACAAGCACTGGCATATAATCATCATATTCAGTGTTAATTAGCGAACCAAGTGAGCCAAATTCTGGCTTTTCCGGGCAGGGTGCTTTAACTGTTTTGCAAGAATTTATTAAGAAAAGCACTGCAAAACAAAGAAAAGCCGCAAGTATAGTAGTAAGTTTTTTTTTCATAGAGCCGCCATCTGCCTTATAAGAAAATAACAAAAGTAAACAAATAAAATGTTAAATTAATAGTTTATTTTTAACAAAATTATAAAAAGTAATAATAATACACATTAAAATGCGATCAACAATAGCCAAAGTAAGTTTAAGCAATTTAAGTCATAATGTTCAAACAGTAAAGAAAATAGCGCCAGCTTCCTCGATTTTAGCGGTTGTGAAAGCAAACGGCTATGGGCATGGAATAGTATCCATATCTTTAAAACTGCGCCAGCTCGGGATAGATTTCCTTGGCGTAGCCTATCCGGAAGAAGGATCCCTTATTCGCGACAGCGGAGATACAAGTGCAATAGTTGTAATCGTTCCACCTCCCGATGACGATGCTAAACTTATTTGTGATTATCGACTTCAAGCAGCTACTTCTTCAATAGAATTTTTAAAAGCTCTTGATTTTTTCTCGAAAAAGGCAAAAATCATCTCGAAAGTTCATTTATTTATCAATACCGGAATGAATCGCGATGGAATTTTCCCGGAAGATGCCCTGTATTTTTTAAGCGTTACCAAGGATTTGGAAAATGTTAAAATTGTTGGTATTTGCACTCATTTTGCAAAAACTACGCATAATCTCGATTTTGCAAAAATTCAGCTTAAAAGGTTTAAGGATTTACTGAAAAAATTAAAAGAACGCAATTATAATTTTCAATACATTCATACTGCAAACTCTGGCGCCATTGCCAATTTGCCTGAAAGTCATTTTAATTTAGTGCGTCCCGGAATGGCACTTTATGGCTTGCCACCAGCCAAAGATATAAAAGTTTATGAAGATTTAAAACCAATGCTTGAGCTTCATACTCGCGTTGCCTCGGTCCGCGATATAAAAAAAGGTGATACAGTGGGCTATGATTTGGAGTATATATCAGACGCAGATCGCAGAGTGGTTACTATTCCAATTGGCTATGGCGATGGATTTTTCAAACCCCTTTCGAACAAAGCTGAATGCCTTATTAACGGTAAAAGGTATGGCATAGTAGGCTCGATTTGTATGGACGAATGTATGGTGAACGTTGAAAATGACGACATCAAAGTTGATGACGAGGTGGTTTTGATTGGAAAGCAAGGAAAGGAAGAAATAACTTGTTTTGATCTGGCGGAAAAAGTTGGCACTATACATTATGAGGTTCTAACCTCGCTTTCGCATAGAGTTCCAAGAGTTTATAGCGACAATGGTTTTGAATAATGTATAAGGTAAAAGTTCATAATTTTGAAGGTCCTATGGATTTGCTCCTCTATTTTATTAGGAGGGACGAATTAAACATATACGATATTCCAATATCAAAAATTACTGAGGAGTTTTTAGATTATATTAAGCTAATGAATTATTTAGATTTGGATTTAGCTGGCGAATTTATTCAAATGGCAGCTACCTTGATTTATATAAAATCTCAAATGCTGCTACCAAAAACAGAAGTAGATTCTGAACAAGAAATTGAGGATCCTCGCTCTCAGTTAGTTCAGCAACTTATTGAGTATAAGCAATTTAAAGATGCCGCATCTACACTTTCCCAGATGGCCGAAAACCAAAAATATGTTTTCTATAGAAATCTTTTCGATTTAGACTTTGAACTTGCTAAAAGGAGTAATGGCAGTCAATTTAAAAACGCTTCTCTTTTTGATTTGCTTAACGCTTTCCAAAAATGCTTAACCCGTTTGAAGCAAGACGAATACGTTCATTTAATCGAAGCCGAAACGATAACTGTTGAAGAAAAATCCGAAGAAATTATGCTGGCGCTAAAAAAAAATAAGCGACTAAGTTTTTTCGACTTTGCTCAAAATTTAAGCAAAATGCACATAGTTGTAGTTTTTCTTTCTATTTTGGAACTTATTAAATCAAAAAGAATCATTATAGTTCAAAACCAACTCTTTGATGATATTTTTATTCAAGAATACTGCGAGCTTATCTAAATCATAAAATAATTTGATCTTTCATCTTTTCCCCATTCAGTCAAAGACATTGCCTTTCTATCTTTTTCTGAAATTAGAAAAGAATCTTTTAAAGAATCGAATGTGTTTTTTATATTTTTATCGCATAAAGACCAGTCAATTTCTTCAGAAAGCGGGTTAATTCCAGCCTCGCAATTTGGATTATATTCGCCAGTGCAGTAATATTCAATTCGGGTTTCTTCTGTAAAAAAGTTCCCGTGTGCAAAACCGAATGGCACCCAAATCCACTCGCTATAATTATTCGTCTTGCTTTCGGACATATCGTAAGCTATGATTTTTCCATAATTTGGACTATTTTTCCTTATATCCATAACCAAATCAATCATCCTGCCGTAAAAAGTTCTGATCAACTTGCCTTGCGGAGGAAGCCACTGGAAATGCAAGCCACGTAGCACCTTTTCCCGAGAATAGCTTTCATTCATTTGGACAAAAGATAAATTCTTAAAAATGTGTTCCAGCTGCGGATGTTCTTTAAAATCACTTTGCCGATAAGGCTCGGTGAAATAGCCTCTTTCATCAGAGAAACGTCCAAATCTGATTACTTTCACTTCTGGAAAAGCTAAACTTTCTACTGATATTATTTTCATATAAAGATTTCAAAATATGGAAAAAAATCTTATACAAAAATAAGGAAAAAAAGAATAGCTAAATTGAAAATAAGTTAGGGAATGGACCTTTGAGTTTAGTACGCCAGACAGGATTCGAACCTGTGGCCCTCAGCTTAGAAGGCTGATGCTCTGTCCAACTGAGCTACTGGCGCATTTATCAATACAAAATTACGAATTTTTTTAATAATACAAAAATAAAACTTTTTTATTGCATTTTTTATGTGTATTTTTGTAATGAAAAAAATTGAAAATTGGAGAAGAGCCAAGTCCCGTGCAGCTAGAACGAGCTCAACCCCGCCAGATCCGGAAGGAAGCAACGGTCGGTTCGATTTTAGGGTGCCACGGCCAACTTGGCTCTTCTTATTTTAAACAGAAGATTTGCGAGAAATGAAAAAACAAATCATTATAAATTCTACTTTAGACGAGGTAAGAATTGCAATAACCGAAGATGAGCAATTAGCAGAACTTTTTATTGATATGCCCGATAAGCACCGCTCTATCGGTAATGTCTATTTGGGCAAAGTCAATAATGTTGTCCAATCCCTTAATGCTGCCTTTATTAATATTGGGCAAAAGCAAGATGCTTTTTTGCATTTTTCTGATATTGACGAATCTTTGGAAAATGTGATTACTGAAGAAGATGAAGATATTTTTAGCTTAAATCCAAGCACGGACAAACAAGAACTTTCCAAAGCTGATAAAAAACTAAATAAAGAAACAGCCGTAGCGCTTCGAAAAGTAAAACAAGCCAATCCCTTGCAAGTTGATAATCTTGCCTCTTACAGCACGAAAAAACACAGAGAAATTAAAATAAATATTGAGCCAAAGCAAGATGTGATTGTTCAAGTAAGTCGAGAGTCCTTTGGCACGAAGGGCGCTAAAGTTACAACAAAAATCGGGATTCCGGGACGCTACCTTGTTTTATTGCCTTTTGAAAGATTGATTGGAGTATCGAAAAAAATTCAATCTTATCAAGAGCGAAAAAGAATACGCAGCATTGCAAAGCCGATTGTGAATAATGAATATGGCTGCATTATACGAACTGCATCAAAAGGGGTAGACGAAACAGAAATAAAGCGCGATTGGTCTCAGTTAGTTGCAATTTGGAAAGAAATTGAAAAAAAAGTAAAAAAAACCAACGCCCCAGCCTTGCTTTATCAAGATATGCACATCGCTACTGGCACAATTAGAGACCTTTTCTCGAAAGACGTAACGAAAGTTGTAATAGATTCAAGAAAAATCTATAAAGATCTTTTAAGTTACGTAAAAAGTTTTTCTCCGCAAGATTCTGAAAAAATTGAATACTATTCCGATAAAAAGCCAATTTTTGAAACCTATGGCATTGAAAAAGAATTAGAAAACACATATAAAAGAAAAATCAACCTCCCAAGCGGCGGCTCTATCGTCCTTGACCAAACAGAGGCAATGTTTGTGATTGACGTAAACTCAGGTCGCTCGGTGTCGGAGGCTCAACAAGAAAAAACCTCCTTTAAAACAAATCTTGAAGCAGCAAAAGAAATTGCAAGACAAATAAGGCTTCGCGACCTTGGCGGGATGATTATCGTTGATTTTATTGATATGAACATAGGGGAAAATCAAAAAAAGCTCTTTCTATTTTTGAAAAAAGAGCTAAGACGAGACAGGTCAAGAACAACGATTTATCCGCTTACAAAACTTGGACTGATGCAGCTTACTCGCCAAAGGGTGAACCAAAACATATCTGAAAAATTAAGTCAAAAATGCCCTATGTGCAACGGCACTGGCAGGATTCCATCAAAAGCTGTTTTAATGAATGCAATTGAAAGGTGGCTCAAAAAGTTTAGAATTAAATCGCGTGAGTTCAAATTGCTTTTAGAGGTCCATCCTCACGTGGCTTCTTATTTGACGGAAGGCTCGATTTCGAAAATCACACGTTTAATGCTCAAATATTTTACGAAAATCAAAATTCAGCAAAATGATAGAATCAGTATAAATCAATTCAAATTCTATTCTGTTAAACAAGACAGAGATATAAGCAACGAGTTCATGTAAGTAAAAAAACTTACTATTTTCATTTTACTGATCTCATGTGGCTTCTTTTTGCTCTGAAAATCCTTCTTCTTTTATTAGATTCTCCATCGCGCTTTTCCTTGGAAAAACGTTTGCGTAAGCAGAAATATTAAGCAAAACTCCCATTGCAGCAGAATAAAAGAACACCGCCGTTCCTCCATAGCTGATGAAAGGCAAAGGCAAGCCTGTTGCAGGCATCAACCCACAATTTACAGCGATGCTAACTATCATATAATAAGCAAATGTTAGCAGAATCCCCGCAGAAAGCAAATATCCAAAAAGATCTGGTGCTTTGCGAATAATTTTAAAGCCACGCCAAAAAATAAGCAGAAAAATTGCAATTATTAAAAATGTTCCGATAAAGCCATATTCTTCGCCGATAATAGAAAAAATGAAATCGCCATAAGACTCTGGCAAAAATAAATGACTTTGGCGACTTTTGCCGGGCCCCAAGCCAAAAAGACCGCCATTCCCAAATGCAATAATTGCTTGATCTACTTGATAGCTTATGTCTTCCGATAAGGTTGACTTCCCAAAATAACTTAAAACTCTTTGCATACGGTAATTAGCTGAAAGCCCAAAAAAAACGATGCCAATAAACGAAGCAACTGAATAAGAAAATAGATGTATTAAATTAACGTTGCCTATAAACATAAGAGAAATTGCAATCAAAAAGATCACTCCAGCAGTAGAAAAATTTGGCTGAAAGGCAATAAGAGCAACTATGATCGTAGTCCATAGCATTAATGGAAGAAAACCATATTTAAAATTTTTTATTAATTCTTCTCTTTGAGAAATTATACAAGCAAAATGCAGGACTAATGCAAATTTTGCAAGTTCTGAAGGCTGAAAGCTAATAGGACCTAAACTTATCCAGCGATATGTCCTGTTCAAAGTCGTGTTCGAAAAATACACAAAGATTAGCAGCAGTATTGAGAGCAGAATTATTGGGAAAGAAACTTTTTCAAGTTTATGGTAGTCAAATTTTGCAAATGCAAAAAGAATAACAAGACCAATAAGAACCCTTATTGTGTGATTAATGAACAGCACATCTGAATGGGCATACCTGGCTTCGGCAATAGAAGCGCTAGCGCTATAAACGAAAGCTATGCTGAGAAGCATTAAGCCAACTACTGAAAGTAAAATATACCAATCTATATGACCTTTTTCCATAAAAATTTAATTTTTAATTCAAATATTTTTTGTATTTTATTGCAAAAATAAACAAAATTTCTTGAAAAGTAGTAAATATGATCGCAAAAACTACAATGAAATTATTGCTGCTTTTATTATTAAGCTGTTTTCTATATTCTTGCGCCCTGAAACCTCTTGTATTGCTTCAGCCTGAGTGCGGGCAAATTGAGTTGAAATGCGAGCCAAAAAAATGGATTGGTGCTCCTTACGACACCAGCCGCGAAGCGCAACAGCTTTCTAAAAGATATTATGATTTCCAGTGCTTAAAGAATCTTAATACAAAAAGTGATGAATGGGCAATTTCCTTTATCAATGAAAAAGACATTCTGGTTACAAATTTAGACGGCGACCGCCAATACGTTATGGCTGGCAGAATGGATAACGATTTAAGTGGGCGAATAATCTCCGGGGTGGGCATTCCACTTGATGGGAACGTGGGCTCTTTTTCTGCTGTAGGAAAGGACTTAGTTTTTGCCTGTTCCAATGATGACGATAAATCAATCACTGGAAACTCTAACCTTTATACCGGAAAAATCTCAGCCAACATTATTTTCGATGTGCAAAAACTTCCAGCTCCAATTTATTATAATGAATATGTTTGGACCTCTCAACCTTCGCTTTCCGAGGATAAAAGCATACTCTTTTTTAGCTCGGATAGGCCAAGCGGGCTGGGAGGAACTGATATTTGGTTTTCTATATTGCTTGAAGATGGACGTTGGAGCAAACCGATTAACTGCGGAGATAGTGTAAACTCAAAATGCGATGAGCTTACTCCTTTTCTTACAAAGGACGGGAAGCAACTTTATTTTGCCTCCTCGGGTTTTGAAAGCGTTGGTGGTTACGACATTTTCGTTTCAGAAATTAGTGATTCACTTTGGAAAGATGTTTCAAAAAAAGAGGTCTCCCAAAGTAGGGTGGAGCACTATTTCTCAAAATGTTCAAATCTTAGACCACCTTTGAATACGCCAGCTGATGAGCTTTTTCCAACTTGTCCCGGTGATTGCAATGATTTACTTTACTATAGCTCTAATCAATTTTCCTTTGTCAAAAATCCACCAGATGACAAAGGGGGCTTTGATCTCTTTGTAAGAAGAAGGATTATTAGAAAAAAAGATGCTGAAGTGCTGGAGGAAATGCCTGCTATTGCAGAGCGAAAGGATAGCTTAAACGTAGATGTTGATAATTTGCTAAGCGTTTCGGCTTTGATAAATCCAATTTTCAATTTGGAAGGGAAAGTATTAGTTGCAAAAAAGCTTACGCCTATTCCAAATGCTGAAATTCAAATAAAGCCCGTTGATAAAGAATTATTAGTTAAACAGAGCTTTGAAAAGTATAAAACTGACCTGGACGGCAGCTATTCTTTTACATTGGAAAAAGGGATTGAATATGAATTGACTGCGCAAGCAAGGAATTATTTTTTCGACTCCTATAAACTGCTTGTTGAAATAACAGATACTTTGTTTACTTATATTAAGAATTTTTACATTCCTGAAATTCTTACATTGAGAGTAAATTTTCCGACAGATGTCTATGATGCACCTTATAAATACACTTTAGATAGCAATGGAGTAGAGACAGATCGCTCTTGGGAAGAAGAACTTGATTTGATTGCACAAAACATTATTGAATCAAAAGATGAGATTTTAAAAATAAAATTGCTTGGGCATACTGACGATGTAGGCAGCGTTGAGTATAATCAGCAGCTGGGAAAACGTAGAGTGGATTTTGTAGTTGAGCAGTTAATAAAAAGAGGCGTTCCAGAAGAGCTTCTTGAAGCGAGTTCAGCCGGGAAGCTTGAGCCATTGCAAAGGAGAAACAAAGAAGGTCTAAGCGCTTTTAGAAAACGACTTAGGCGAGTGGAGATGCAAAAGATTACAAAATGATAAAAAGATAGAACAAAATTTTAAACAAGTAAAAATTAGAAAGAATATCGAATTTAATGATAATTTTAGCAATAGAATCCTCTTGCGATGAAACTTCAGCCTCCGTAATTGTTGACTCGCAAATTAAAAGTAATATTATATCCTCGCAATATTTTCATCAAAAATTTGGTGGGGTGATACCAGAGCTTGCCTCACGCGCCCATTTAAGCAATATCCACTTTGTCGTTAAAGAAGCACTTCGAGAAAGCAAGAGAGAAATTGAAGAGCTTGACGGCTTGGCAGTAACGAGCGAGCCCGGTTTGCTTGGTTCTCTTGCAGTTGGAGCTAACTTTGCAAAGGGTTTGTCCATTCGCTATGGCAAGCCAGTAGTTCCAATCAATCACATTGAAGGGCATATTTTTTCTGGCTGTCTGCAAGAGCAATCCCTTGAATTTCCTTTTGTTACGTTGGTTGTGAGCGGAGGTCATACCTCAATTTTTTTTGTAAAAAGCTATAATGACTATCAAGTGCTTGGCTCAACAAGAGATGATGCGGCGGGCGAGGCATTCGATAAAATTGGAACTATGCTCGGTCTTAGTTATCCAGCTGGTCCTCTTATTGACAAGCTCTCGAAAACTGGCAATAGCAAGCGTTTTGACTTTCCACGTGCAATGATTAATAAGCCCAATTACGATTTTAGCTTTAGCGGACTAAAAACCTCAGTTCGTTATTTTTTGCATAAAAATTATCCAGAAGGAGTGCCTGAGGACTTGCTTCCCGATTTATGTAGCAGTGTCCAGCAAGCTATTATAGATGCCTTAATCCAAAAAACTTTGCGGGCTGCAATTGATTTTAATGTAAAAAGTATTGTAATTGGTGGTGGCGTCTCTGCAAATTCTGCATTAAGGGAACAGCTTTCTGAGAAAGCAAAAAGAAATAATATTGCTGTCACAGTTCCAGAGCTTTCTTATTGCATGGATAATGCTGCGATGATTGCATATTTAGCAGAAAAAAAGCTGAGCTTTCTCAATAAAAAGCAATTTTTCAATTTGAAGTTTAGGGTTAGTCCAAAGGGATTTAGAGCAAAAAATGTTAGTTAATATGTTTGGTTTAAAAAATTTCCTTACATTTTTTCTTCAAATGATTTCATAAAATCGTTTATTTTCTCGCGACTTGCCTCTTCTGGAATTTGTATTTTATTAGAAAAATCAATATGAATTTTGCTAAAAGGCAAAGGAAATTGAAAGCTATCCCAACTTTTCGGAAACTCTTTTTTTGAGTGAATCTTTACTGAGCATAGCACTATCGGAATTTGCAATTTTTTACTTATTATTGCAGCGCCTGCTTTAAAAGTCTTTGCAGGTCCTCGGGGTCCATCTGGGGTGATTAATAAAAAATCTTTATCGAATTGCTTGCAAATATTATTAAGAATTATCGCTCCACCTTTTGATGAGGAGCCGCGAAAAAGCTCAAAATCCCATTTTTTAAGCAGAGTAGATAAGATTTCACCGTCCTTGCTTTGACTTACAATAGCACTTGAGTTTTTAAAAGCAAATAGTCTCCACAACGGCAGCATTTTGCCGTGCCAAAAAACTACTATTGCTTTCGATTGCGGTGGATTTGTTACTTGCATTCTCCAAGTGATGCTAACAAGGCGTATAAGCGAAATTCCAAGTTTAAGTATAAATGATTTCAGAAATTTATTCTTCATAATACTTTTAGATTTAGCGATTTACATTTCCCGAGTTTGCAAAAAACGATTAATTAAATGGAACAAGGCGCTCTGCAGCAGCACGCAGTTTCTTGCTAAATTCTTCCATAGAATCGCTAAGCAGTTTTTCCGATTCAATTCTTATTACTTCCAGCCTTTTTTTCGTTATATGACATAGATAAAGCTCTATATTTGCACCTTCTTCGTTTCTAATGAAAGTGCCTGTAATATAGTGAGTTACCTCTAATGTATTTAAGGCATCTAATTCATAAGAAGTAGGGGGGCGGTAGTTTTCGATTATATGCAAATTGAAAAGTGCGTATATGGAGTCACGCGATTCAAGGTCATAAACTGCAAATCGGGGCGTTTCTTTAGCAATTTCAAAAATCGTTTGAGCCGCAAAATATGAATTTACTGCGTTATTATTAAACAAGTGCCATTCTGGTAAATTTTTATTGTTTTGAAACTCAATTCCACCAATTATAAGCGGCTCCGCTGGGTATGCAATTAGCTTTCCCTCTAAATCTGCGTATAAATTTGGACTATTTTCTGAGCTTGCGAAAGCCCTTTGTATTGCAAGCAAAAGCGCCGCATCGTAAATAAAATTGTCTAAAGTATCTTTATAATTTAATTGAGCATAGCCAATCCCGTTTGAAACTTTCTTTTCATCTCTCGTTAAAACGCTTTTCAGCTCAACTCTCAGCATATTTGCAAGTCTATTAATACTTAAAAACAAAATCTTCTCAATTTTCAGTTTTTTTGCTATCTGAATAGCAGTCAAATCTTCTTTAAGCTGATTTGCTTTTAAAAGGGAGTCGATTTCTGGGGTGCTTAGAAATCGATATTTATTTGAAAGTTCAATAGCCAAGCTAAGAGCAGCTTCAATTTTATAATCAGATAAATTTTCTATATTTTCCGCAACCGACACATTAGCAAGAAACAAAGTTTTTTTACTTACCTTCAAAGAGTCTATTGAAAATGCTTCTATGCTAATTAGCAGCGATAATAAGAAACCAATAAAAAAGATTTTTTTCATTTTTTCCCTTGTCTGAAAAAAAGTTAAATAACAAGTAGTAAATTATTTTAAATCATACAATTAAGTGAATGATTATTTCACCCAATAGTCAAACCAAGTTTTAAGTTAATTTTACTTTCTAAAATTTTTATAAATTCGTCAATCGGTGGAACATTTTGCTTAGTAAATGCACTTAACAGTTTAGAAATTGAGGCTGATTTCTGTTCTACCAATCGCAGTTTGTATAAGCTGTCTTCTTTAAATAAATCATATATGAAGTATTTTGTGTTATCGTTTTCATTGTAATCCATTTCTGATAACATAAAACGATTTATAATATTGTTAAAAACATACTTTTGAATTACCCAATAAATATTCTTGTTCCATAATTCCATTGCTTGGCCTTTGATAAGCATTTGCAATAATGCTTAGCAATGTTTTCTTCTGCTGTCTTAGTTATATTTTCAACTGGAAAGCCAAAAATTTCATTTGGATTAGCTAAAACTTTACTCATTTTTGTATAATTACTATTTCTTCAGGTAGTTCAATTTTATGCCCAGTGCTTCTTCTAATTCTAAACAGTTCTTTCCTGCAATTTTTATAGCCAATCTCTTCTGCCATTTTAATCAAAATATCACAAACAGGGATATACACTCCTTTAATTGTTTGATCGCCAACAACCTGCAAAAAGTTAGCACCAGGCTTTAATAATTTATAGAACTCTTTCATACATAAATACATATCACCAAAGTATTCTCTTATCATTCTTGGATAATCAAATCCCCATTTTTTTTCTTTTGTTTGCTCATAAACTTGATCAGAAACAACTTGAACATCTTTAAATTTTTTTATAAAACTCTCAGAGTTGCTTTCTTTGAAAATTAATTTTGTGCTTCCTTTAACCATATTGCGTTTAATTTGCTGCACATCGTTCATCGCTTTAACAAATCCAAGCAAATATAACTCTAATCGTGTTTGTCTTGTGTATTCTAAATCATTCGGATATGGGGGCGATGTGATAATAAAATCAATTGTTCCGTTCTGAATATACTTACTTGCATTTAAACAAGAATCATTTATAAGTTTCGATTTGCCATAGCTATTATGTTTCTGTATCAATTTCAAGTCATTGTATATCTGAATTACTTTTTTTGTAAATAGATTCCAAAACTCTTCTTTTTCGCGAAATGGATAAAAAGTTGTTCCTGGGCATAAAGAAACATAAGACGCATCAAAGCAGGATTTTGAAATAGCAAGCAAAAGTAGATTTTTTATTTTTGGATTGCAAGTTCGATCTATTAAATTTTTTAAAAGATTCACTTCTTTTTGCAAACTTGGGCTAAGCCATTGATTTAGCTCCTTTTTTGGCATATAATCTAAAAAGCCTTTGTTCAAAGTTAATTTGTCATAATGCTTAATATTTTCAATAAATTCCTTTGAAATTTCTATTACTGTTTCTTTAAATAGCTCTAAATCCAAGTCCCAAGTAGTTTTTACTTTTGAGATAAAAGTCATTAAGGGATTTGAATCAAACCCTAATGCATCGCAATGAAACAAATTTGCTGAAATTAATGTAGTCCCGCTACCTGCAAAAGGCTCAACAATCAGCGATTTATCCTGCAATTTATATTCTTCAATTTTTTCCTCTATTAACTGATATGGAAAATCTTCTAAATAATCATACCATTTATGGACTACTCCATGTTTATTTAAATCGCTAATTGATTTATTAAAATCAAACAGAGTTTGGCTTGCAGCGCCATTTTGGCAAAATTTTACAAGCTTATCAGAAAAATGTTTATGCTCATAATCATTTCGTAAAACGTAGCTATCCATAAAACTGTTTAAGCGAGCTGGAATAGTGATAGCCCCAAGCTTTCCTTCTAAAAAACCTTTCCTTATCAGGGAAGATACTGCATCTTTTAATATTTTGCTATCTTTTGCGTAATCAGTCAGCTCTGATAGTTCTTCTAATGTTGTTTGTTTGTTATCCTTAAAATCTATAAATATCTGCTGCAAAATTTGAGCTTGTAAAAATGGCAATCTATTGGGATTCAATTCACTTTTGGATTTTTTATTTTCTATTTGAATGAAATTATTCATTTATTATTTTAGATTTTTAAAGTTGAAAATTAAAATTTTCTTTTGCGCTAAGAATTTTGACATAATTAACAAATTTGTACAAATTTACATTAAATATCTTTGCTGACAGCTATCGCTCTACGATTTCTTTCATAAAGTCATTATAACTTAAGCAGTTAATTACATCATCTTTTTCTATGGACGCTTTTCGAGCAGCGCGAACTCCATAACGAACATCGCCAAGCGTTTCAATGCGATGGGAATCTGGATTAATAGCAAGTTTTACTCCTTTTTCCTTTGCTTTTATGCAGTTCTCCCATGATAAATCTAAACGATAAGGATTTGAATTTATTTCAATTATCTTCCCATAATCCGCTGCCACTTTAATAATTTCGTCAATGTCAACTTCATAGCCCTTGCGGACAAGAAGCAGCCGCCCGGTAGGATGTCCCAAAATTGTAGTGTAAGGACTCATAAGCGCATAAACAAGGCGCTTTGTCATTTCCTTTTTGCTTAAATTAAAATTTGAGTGAACCGAGGCAACAACAATATCTAACTGACTTAGAATGCTTTCAGAATTGTCGAGCGAGCCGTCCTTTTTTATATCCGCTTCAAGTCCTTTTAAGATATGAATTCCAAGCCCTTCTTCATTCAATTTGTCGATTTCCTTAAACTGCTCAAGCACTCGCTCATCGGACAGACCATTTGCATAGCCCGAGGAAACGCTATGGTCACAAATTGCAAGGTATTCATAGCCCAATTTTTTACATTCGATTGCAATTTCCCTTATGCCGTCCCTACCATCTGACCAATTTGAATGAACATGCAGCATTCCCTTTAAATCGCTTTGCTCAATAAGTGGCTTTAGCTCTGCTTTTACAGCTTTATCAATTACATTTGGATTTTCACGCAGTTCTGGTGGAATGTTTTGCAAACCTAATTCGCTATAAATGTTTTCTTCGCTTTTGAAAATTATTTTCTCATTGTTGAAATGGCTGAATTGTTCTGAAGTAATATAAGTTTTTTCTTTAAAGAGAAAATCTAATTAGTTAAGAA
>JAAYJM010000233.1 GCA_012522895.1 Ignavibacteria bacterium | reverse complement strand
GCTGCGTGTAGCGTTCGTCTTTGCTTGCGCTGTTCATTCTGCCGCTTGCGCTACGTCCCTGAAAATGCTCGCGAATATCGTAAAGTGAAGCGTTTGCATTGCAATCGGGCTGCGCGTGGTAATAGCGCCAAAGCTCCCTGCCAGCATCGAAAACTGCTTCTGCCTCAGTCGAAAAAACAAGAGGAGTAGCTTTGCTGCTTTGCTCGTCTGACGAATCGGGCTTCTCGTTCGAATGAAATATGCTCGGTTTGTCGTTTGGCTCTATTGTGTTGTTGATTTTCCCTTTTATGAAATTGCTCATAAAATTGCTTTCAAACTTTTCTTTTGCGTCGACTTCTTGTTCTGTGAAAGGTATCCAGTGGTTCGTCCCTTCCTTTGAGCTAATGCGGTTTTGGCTATGGAACAAAGCAAAAGCAAGGCAGTCTTTTTGGAACTCAACATCCTCTTTCCAACTGTCTTTTGGATGAAGGAACTGATCACGGTCGTTTAGCCAAGTAGATGAAACGCTGTGATAAACTGAAAAATAAATAGTTTGGAAAAGCAAATTTTGTGGAGTAATTTTTGAGGTATGGTCTTTATTATCGAAAATGCTGAGATAAACAGCTCGAACACTTTGAAAGTCGTTTCTCCCGTGGTGCATTGTCGCAATATTGCTTTTATTATTCTGGTCATAATAATTTCGCAGCCAATCATTTATCCTTCTAATTCCATTATAATCAAAGACATACTTATTTGCAATCTTTTTCCCTTTTTCATTAAAAACATCAAAGCAAAAGGTTGAAAATTTTTTTTCTTTGCTTGTGTTCCAAATTTTAAATCCTATTGGAAAATCACCTTTTACGTTGTCAAAAGTATGTGCTGGAACGAGGAAACCAGCTTCTAATTTAGCTAAAAAATTATGTCTGAAAGCAAAAGCATCTAAACCAGTCAAATGCTTGATTTTTGAAAATGAGGCAATGGTGCAGCCCTTTAAATTCACATATATTTGCCACAAAAATTGCACAAAAAGTTCATTGCTCGCTTTCCTTAATTCCTTATAATATCTTTTACTTACAGCGCTTTCCTTAACTCCGATTTTATTTCTTTTTTGTGCTTTGTTCCCAGCTTCCGCATACGGCGGATTTATGTAAACAACTAACTTTTTCCGCTTTTTTGGATTGTTAATAATCTCAAAAAGTGGCTCTGGTAATTTTTCAAAATCACCATTTAAAAAATCGAATTGGAAAACGTGGCTTTCTAGCAAATTTGCACCATTTTTTATGCGGTCCTTCATCACCTCGACATCCTGCTTATCCAGTGTGGAAGCCCATATATTGTATTTATTCGTTAGACCAGTTAGCAAATTGCCTGTCCCAGCGGCGCAGTCCCAAACGTAGTATTCGTCTTGCCAATCCTTGCCTAACAGATCTGCAATATACTTTTGGGAAAGCTCAACCCAAATTTGAGGAGTGAAAAAACTGCCCTTGCGCTCGCGAACGTCCTGTGGAACAAGCAAATCGCGGCGCTCTACTATGTAATCCCAATATTCTTCTCGGGGCGGTCTTTCGTATTTATTCCAAAATTGATTGTGAGCCCTTTGCCCATCATTAAAAGCTGTTGTTTTAAATATGAACAAACCGATTTCATCAATTTTTCTGTCAAGTTCGTAATGGTCTTTTCGAAGCAAAACAAACAGCTTTTCTTTCAACGTTTCGTTTTCGTAAGAAAGCAAATCGGCAAGGTAAAAATCGCCAGCGATAATGCCGCTTTTCTTTGCTACGTCCCAATTTACAGCGATTGTCGGCTTAACGCTTTGCAGCCATTTATTGTAAATAGTGATGAAATTATTTTTGTCAATTTGCGTTTTCGTAATTCCAAATTTTCCAAGAACAAAATTTGCTTTTATAAATTTAATAAGTTCCTTTTCATCGCTCTCATACTCGAAGAGCAGAGCTTTTTCGTCAATTATTTCAGAAACTTTTTTGTGAATCTGCTTAAATTCTTTTGTATCATAATTTGAGGGAGTAACGTTCCAGTTAAAATCGCTCTGGTAAAAGATTTCGTGAATATCGCTATAAGGAACGAAGGCAATTTTTTCACTATCAAAGGCGCCGAGCATCGCCGGGGGCAGATGTTTATCGAATGTCCTTGCTTTTCCGATAGTCAAAACAAGCTGCGTAATTGATTTATAGACGTCTGATCTGCCTGTTTTAGCTTCAGCCCAAAGCAGAGATTCTTGCTCATATATTTCTTTTTTGTCTTGATAAAAAGTAACGCAAAAATCGACATTTCCTATAATTTTAGAGCAATCGTATTGCCAGAAATAGT
>JAAYJM010000232.1 GCA_012522895.1 Ignavibacteria bacterium | reverse complement strand
TTGCTGATTGTTCTTTACATACTCGGAATTTTCCGACTCCCTCACGATTCGCCTGTTGAAAAGGTGGGAACGCCGCGAATAGTTATATCAATCTTTTTTGCTTCAATTGGCTTTTTTCTTTTTGCTGGCTTAACAGGGAAACCGCTTGGAGAACTTGACGCCTTTCTCCCTCCTCCAAATTATTATGAGCTGATGAGTGCTTCTGCTGGAGACCCAAACAGCAACCCCGAGCAATTTGAACTTAAAGACGATGGCAAGGAAAACAAAGACTTTTGGCATAATAACTATGAAAATGCTTTAAGCGAGGCAAAGGAAAAAAATATTGCGCTCTTCGTTGATTTTACCGGATTTACTTGCACAAACTGTCGTTGGATGGAACTTAATATGTTTAGCAAACCTGAGGTTCAATCTTTGCTAAAACAGATGGTAAAGGTTAAGCTTTACACAGATAGAAGGGAGGAGCCTTACGTTTCAAATAAAAAGATGCAGCAAGAACGCTTTAATTCAATCGAACTGCCTTTATACGTGATTTTAACTCCAAACGAAGAATTTGTTGCAACAAAGGCATTTACAAGGGACGAAAGGGAATTTTTAGATTTTCTGAAAAAAGGACGATTGAGATAATAAGCATATAACTTGAAAGCACTTGAACAGGCAAAGATGCCTATTCTACTAAATTATTATAGTTGGTAGGTCAAACATCCTTGTTTGACCATCAATCTTAAAAACTGACTTTGTAAAAATTTAAAAATAAATTATAAATCCGATGACTTGTTAGTCATCGGATTGTTTTTTTAATACTGATTTCCTCTTGCTTTTCAAATCGTTATTTTTTCTCATTTTTTTTTCTTATTTTAGCTAAAAACAAATAGGATTTTTATTTGAATGAAAGGCAAGCAAACTCCATTAGAAAGGCAGTATTCGCTAATAAAGCAAAAGCATCCAGACGCTATTTTGCTTTTTAGATTAGGAGACTTTTTTGAAACTTTTAACGAAGATGCAGAAATAACATCGAAAACTTGCGGTATTGTCCTTACTACAAGAAATAACGGTGCCGGCGCCAAAACCCCTCTTGCCGGATTTCCTTATCACCAATTAGACAACTACCTTCCAAAATTAGTTAAAGCTGGTTACCGCGTTGCTGTTTGCGAGCAGGTCGAGGACCCCAAAAAAGCCCGTGGGATTGTGAAGCGGGAAGTTGTTGAGGTGGTTAGCCCTGGCGTTGCACTTTACGACAAACTTTTAGATAATAAACGAAATAATTATCTTGCCGGAATATATTTAAGCAATGTTTCCAAAAAAGATGGATTGATTGGTCTTAGCTATGCCGATGTTTCCACGGCGGAGTTCGCCGCTGCTGAATTTGGCTTAAATCAGCTTTGCGAAATCTTGGAAATGCTCCATCCAGCCGAGCTGATAATTAGCAAGGAACAGAAAAATGAGCTTAAACCTCTTATTGAAAAGCTTTCATTTAAACCATCGCTCACAAGACTTGAGCCTTGGATTTTTGATGAAGAATTTGGACGCCAAGCCTTGCTTGGACAATTTGGCACGCAAACGCTAAAGCCTTTTGGAATAGAAAACTTTTCAGTCGCGATTGCCTCGGCTGGCGCTGTTTTGCACTATGTAAAGGAAACTCAACTCAATAAAATTGAACAAATTAAAAGTATTAAGCTTTTCAATCCAAGCGAGTATATGGTCTTGGATTATGCAACAAGACGCAACCTTGAAATCACTTTTCAGAGCAGCGAGCCAAATCAAGAAGGAACGCTTATTTCCATTTTAGATAAAACAATTAGCCCGCAAGGAGCAAGGCTTTTTAAGCAGTGGATTACACGCCCATTAATCAAATTAAATTCAATCCTTAAAAGAAAAGAAGTAGTAAGAGCTTTTTTTGAAAATGAAAAAGAGCGCTCCGATATTCGCGAGTATTTAAAAAACGTTGCCGATTTGGAGCGGCTTATTTCTAAAACTTGCTCAATGAAGGCGCACCCTCGCGACCTTCTTTCTCTAAAAAACAGCTTGGCGCAAATGCCGAGCATAAGCGATGCTCTGAATAAATTCGATGAGTTTCTTGTTCTGCATATTAGAAAAAAAATTTCTGAGCCAATTAAATCCGTTTCAATCATAGAAAATTGTTTAAAAGACGAGCTTGCAGGTGCGATTGGGAGCGGAACTGTCTTTCGCGCGGGCTTTTCAGCTGAACTTGACAGCTATTTAGAAGCAAAGCATTCCGGAAAAAAATGGATTTCCAATTTTCAAGAAAGTGAAAGAAAAAAAAGCGGGATTCCATCTCTAAAAATTGGCTTCAATAACGTTTTTGGCTACTATATTGAAATATCAAATGCACATAAGGATAAAATTCCCGCCGGCTACGAACGCAAGCAAACCCTTACAAATGCTGAAAGATACACCACTCCTGAGCTAAAAGAAATAGAATCTAAAATATTGAATGCCGAAGAAAAAATTGCGGAATTAGAGCAATCCCTTTTTATCGAACTGCAAGCAAAGATTTCATTGGAAAGCAGATTGATCTTGGAAATTGCAAAAAATATTGCTGCCCTCGATTGCTTGCTCTCTTTTGCAGAAGTTTCGCGATTGCACAATTATTGCGAGCCGAAGATTGACGACAGCACAAGTTTGGATATTGAAGATGGACGGCACCCTGTGGTCGAACGGCTTTTGCAGATTGGAGAAAAATTTACCCCTAACTCCACTTCTTTTGACACAGAAAAGGAAATAATTCACATAATTACCGGGCCCAATATGTCTGGGAAATCTTGTTATCTGCGGCAGGTGGGCTTGATTGTCCTGCTTGCTCAAATCGGCTGCTTTGTTCCAGCGAAATCCGCTCGAATCGGTATTGTGGACAGGATTTTTACTCGCGTTGGAGCGCAAGACAATATTACTGCTGGCGAAAGCACTTTCCTTGTTGAGATGCAGGAAGCGGCAAATATTATGAATAACGCAACAAGCAAGTCCCTTATTTTGCTCGATGAAGTGGGACGCGGGACCGCTACTTTCGATGGTATTTCAATCGCCTGGGCTATTGCTGAATACATTAATCAAACGATTGCCGCAAAAACACTTTTTGCAACTCATTATCACGAGCTTAACGATTTAGCAGAAAAATACGAAACGATTTCCAACTACTGTGTCGAGGTGCTTGAGCTTGATAAAAATATCTTATTTACTCATAAAGTCAAAGCTGGAGCGAGTAATCATTCTTTCGGAATACACGTTGCAAAAATGGCGGGTTTGCCGCAAGGCATTATCAATCGCGCAGACGAAATACTGAAATCGCTTGAAGCTAGCTATCAAAGTGAAGTCAAAACAGATAGCGTAAAAACGAAAAAAGCCTCCACTAAAAAAGTTGAGCCAAAGCGGAAAGAATATCTTCCGGAGCAACTTCCCTTTTACGAGTTCCGCGATGATGCCATTCGGGATAAAATCCGCAATCTCGATATTGACAATCTTTCACCCGTAGAAGCACTGCTTAAACTTTCAGAACTTCATAAGGAAATAAAAAATGGATAATGGAGAAGTAAAAGTTTCAAACAGCGGAAATATAGAGGATTACGAAATTTTAATAAGGAAAAGGGGCGAAGACGACTTTGCCTCCTACTCTCCGCAAATAAACAAAATGTTTAAAGCAAAAACACTTGAAGAAGCAAGGCGCCTTATTAAGGAAGCCATAGAAAAACACGTTTCATTGAGGCAGTAGGGAACGCAAATTTACGTTCCCTACATTAATATGTTTCCCTCCTTCCCAAGTTGAACTTGGGAAGGAAATTTTCTACTTTTGCATTTTGCAAAGCAAACGAATATGAATGTTCTTTGAAATAGAAAAGATGGACTCCACTTTCCCAAGTGGAGTCCATCTGCGCAGTGCAAGATTCCCAGTTCCAACGGGATTATATCCGAAGAAGGAGAAAGGGGATAAGCTGCAGTGTAGTGAAGAATTATTGAATTGTTCTGCAGAGCAGTATTTGAATTCTTTTTTTGGATCACTCAAGATGCAGATGATGCGTTTTTTTTGGGAACAAGAACACTTTCCTATTGGCGAATGGTATTGTGGTGCTCCAATTGGAATTATCAAAAAATTCTATGGTAGCGGCGGCGGAGGAAGAACGGGAACGAATGAGAGTGGGAATGGAGCACCTAAAGATGCAACTAATGTAAACAATAATGATCCTGTAATTAAAAATTATGCTTATTATAGAAACCCAGAAACCAAAGAATATATTAAAAAGACAAATGTTTCAAATACAGATGATTACTATGATTCTGAAGGAAATAAATGGATTTACTATGGTAATAGCCAACCACCTGATTTTGACGGATATCTA
>JAAYJM010000231.1 GCA_012522895.1 Ignavibacteria bacterium | reverse complement strand
ATTTAATATATTGCAAAATAAAAATTTTCATATTTGTTAAAAAGATATGAAAAAAGCATTTTAATAAATTTTGTCAATATTTTTGAGTATTGGCTTTTTTTTATAGATAGAAAGGAAAAAAATGCAAAGAACAAGCAGACTTACACTTTTAACCCTCGCTTTATTAATAATAACAACAAATCTTTACCCTTGCACAAATTTCATTGTAACTAAGGGCGCATCGAAAGATGGCTCTGTTATGATTACTTATAGTGCCGATGCGGGTGGCTTTATGGACCCGCTTTATTTTTCACCCGCACAAAATCATAGTGAGGAATTTCTTGATATTTATGATTGGGATAGCCAAAAATATTTAGGCAAAATTAAACAAGTTCCTTATACTTACCACGTTGTTGGAAATATTAACGAACATCAAGTTGCTATTGGCGAGACAACTTTTACTGGACGGGAAGAGCTGCGCGACACAAACGGAAAGGTCGACTATGGTAGCTTGATGAATCTTGCATTGCAACGCTCTAAAACTGCACGCGAGGCTATAAAAGTAATAACGGATCTGGTTGCGGAATATGGATATTATAGCACTGGTGAATCCTTTTCCATTGCCGATGCAAACGAAGCTTGGATTTTAGAGATGATAGGGAAAGGACCTAAAGAAAAAGGCGCCGTTTGGGTTGCAGTTCGCATTCCAGATGGCTACGTTTCCGCCCACGCAAATCAATCGCGGATTCATGAATTCCCTTTAAATGACAAAGAAAATTGTATTTATTCTTCAGATGTTATTGATTTTGCAATAAAAAAAGGCTATTATGACCCGAAGCAAGGGAAAAAGTTTAGCTTTGCCAATGCTTACAATCCTTTAGACCCCGGCGGCGCTCTTTATTGCGAGGGAAGAGTTTGGAGTCTATTCAGAAGGTCAGCACCTTCTCAACATTTTTCTGAAGATTATTGGCGCGCTGTTAAAGGGGCAGAGCCTTATCCGCTTTACATTAAACCAGATAAAAAGCTTGACGTTCAGGACGTAATAGATTTGATGCGCGATCATTTTGAAGGCACAGACTACGATATGACAAAAGGACTTGCAGCAGAGCCTTATGGAAATCCAAACCGCTGGAAACCACTTGAATTTAAAATAGATGGCGATACTATGACTTATGGCTGGGAACGTCCAATTTCTACGCAGCAAACGGCATTTTCTTTCGTAACTCAAGCCCGCTCGCATTTGCCCAATCATATCGGCGGGATTATTTGGTATGGCGTTGATGATAACTATTCTACCGTCTATCACCCGCTTTACTGTGGAATTAAAGACATTCCCCCTTCCTTAATCGGTGGAAGCATTGGTGAATTTGATTTTAACAAAGCTTTCTGGGTTTTTAATTTAGTTGCAAACCTTGCCTACACTAAATATTCATACATCATAAAAGACATTCAACAAGTGCAAAAAGAATTAGAAGACAAGTTTTTTGCATATCAGCCTGCAATAGAGCAAGCCGCTTTAGAGCTGAACAAAAAGCGTGCTGAGCTTTCCAAAGAATATTTAACTGAATACTCAATCAATCAAGCAGAAATGGTGGTTTCGCGTTGGCAAGAGCTTTGGAAATATTTAGTGGTTAAATATAACGATGGCTATATAAATGATGTAAATGTTAGTAACGGCAGAAGTCCAAAAGGTGTTGGCTATGGCAACGATTTTTTCAAAAAGGTAATAAAAGAAAGACCGGGCTACTATGATGTCAAATGGAGATAAGCTTCCAAATATGAGGTCCTTGTGAATGTTATAAAAAAATGGGAATTAGAAGATTTGATTACTTTTTCTTTAATCAAGCCTTCTAATTCCAAACTATTAAAAAAAATCGTAGAAAGCTACGACTCAGCTCAAGATTTCTTTGAAAAAGGTGGACTTGCCAAATATTATCCAAATAATGAAGGGATTTATCACAACATTTATGAAGAAGCTAAGCTATTAGCAAATAAAGAATTAGAAATTTGCGCCAAAGAGCAAATTCAAATTCTGACAATTTGGGACGAGGACTACCCGATTCCTCTAAAAAATATTGACTACCCACCTCCCATTCTTTATTATCGCGGCGTCCTGCAAAAGCCAGAGCTAAACGTGATTTCAATAGTAGGAACGAGAAAAAGCTCTGTTTATGGCAGACTGGTTACCGAGCAGTTTGCCACTTGCTTTGCTAATCATAATATTGTTGTATGCAGCGGTTTAGCAGCTGGGATTGATATCATAGCACACCTAAAAACAATAGAAAATCACGGAATTACTTACGCAGTAATCGCCTCGGGTTTAGATAAATATTATACTGGGATCACTGCAAAGAATGCAAATAAAATTCTTGATTCTGGCGGCGCCATCATTTCTGAGTATAAATCAGACGTTCCAGCCCGTCCGGGCTATTTTCCGCAGAGGAATAGAATAATTTCTGGCTTATCGCGGGCAGTTATAGTAATTGAATGTCCAGAAAAGAGCGGGGCTTTAATCACAGCAAAATTTGCTTTTAATCAAGGGCGTGAGCTTTTTGCCGTTCCGGGCAATATAAACGCGGAGAATAGCAAGGGAACTAATCTTTTAATCAAAAATGATTTTGCTGCTCCAGCGCTTTCACCCGAGCAAGTTCTTATTGATTTGGACGTCATTAGTTCAGAAAAGCTTGAATTTAAGAAAGAAGAGATTAAGTTTGACAACCCGCAAGAAAAGTCTATTTATGAAAATTTGAATTTCGAGCCAAAGCATATTGACAGCATTTTGCAGGACACTGGACTTGATATTTCCGAACTTTTAGTTGCTCTGTTAAATTTAGAATTCCGCAGTCTTATCAAGCAATTACCGGGCAAATACTATATTTTACAAAAATAGATGAAATGTCAATAGTGCCTGTCCTGAAATGCGTTATCTATTCCCTTGGCTGTTTAAATATTTTTAAGTAAATTCTCTTACTTGCTTTATATTTGTAGTTCTATCCCAGTTTTTTTAATTTCTTCAATAAACGGATCGCCTTCTTCGAACTCTTGGCTTGAATATGTTTTAGCGTGAATTAGCTTATAATTACGCAATATCTCCACAAACAATTTAATATCGACAGGACCAACACCGATAAATTCATCTGCCACAAGCGCTAAGTCAATATCAGAGTGTTTGTGCTGCCTTTTATTTGCAAAAGAGCCGAATAACAAGGCTTTTTTTAGTAGAATTCCTTTATTTTTCAAGTCTTTAATGAAATTTTTAGCTTCTCTTATTGCAGCTTGTTGAGTAACCATTCTTTTATCTCCTTAGCTTTCAGTAAAATATTATCTGTGTATTCTTTATTGCAAATATTAAATATTTTTTGCTTATAGTCTGGGTATCTTCCTTCAATATTAAACTCGTTCAATAGTAATAAAAAGTCAATTTGTTCTGGGCTTAGCTCAATGTTAGCTTGGTCAAGTATATAGTAAGTGTTATGGCTTTTTGGTGGATAATTGTTTTTGTTCTTTTTTACCCAGAGTGCTTTGCAAAGCTTTTCTATGGATAAATGAGCAAAAAACAGGCAATATACATAATCTTTACTGTCGTAGAGCTTATTTAGGATATCCCAGTCTTTTTCAGCAATTTCTATCCAATATTTATAATGCTGCTCCTTAGTCATTTTTCAGCTTTTAAGAGTATTTCTCTTATTAGTCTTATATCTCGTTTCATAATTTCTCCTCAGCTACCCCTTTCATACATTACCTTTCCAGATTCTAATACATTGTTTACAAAGCTGTATTTGTTTTTCCTTGTCTCGTCTATTTCTTTTTGGTTATATACTATTAAATCAATTGGTAGTTTAGCTCCGTAAAGCATTTTCCTTAATTCGACCGCTCTTTCTGGTCTTGGCTTATCTGTGTTTT
>JAAYJM010000230.1 GCA_012522895.1 Ignavibacteria bacterium | reverse complement strand
GCCTTATGCCGTAGTTTACAAAAATACCATGCCATACCGCATATGAATTTTATCCGATGATATCAAAAAATTATACATATAGTGTATTTTAGCTTTGCGATACTTGGCATATTGGGAAGCAAAATGGCGCTTGGAGCGTTAATCTGCTACCGAAGCACCATTTTACCCTATATTAGCAAGCAATGTCAACAACTTTGTGTCACCGGGTCCAAAAATGAAAATTGCAAGTTTAATTGCCCACCATAATATTCCAGTTATATTTAAATGAGTATGTTTTCACGCCGCCGCCATTTCGTTGGCGGTCTTATAGCCAAAAATCTTTCTAGGATAATTATTAACCCAATCCTCATATCTTTGCAACTGCTCAACAGTCAGATTGCTCAAGTCCATCCCTTTTGGCACAAACCTTCGAAGTATACGATTTCCGTTTTCGTTGCTGCCACGCTCCCAGCTTGAATACGGGTGGGCATAGTACACTTCATCACATTTTGCCGCCTTCTTGATTGCCTCACTATCTAAAAATTCACTCCCGTTGTCGGCTGTGATGGATTTAAAAACTTCTGAAAAGTCGCCGCTGACACGCTTTCTTGCACGTTTAATTGCCGCTATTACTTCTTTTTGCGTCTTATTCTTTACAAGGACATATATCGATTGCCGTGATTTTCTCTCAACAAGCGTTAGTATGACCGGCTTCGTTCCCTGCTTGCCAACCACCAAATCAATCTCCCAATGCCCAATTTCTTCGCGTTTATCAACATTCACAGGGCGTTCTGTTATGCTTTTGCCGTTTCTGTTGTTTAGCGCAACCGTGCGGATTTTCTTGTAATTCTTCTTTTTGCCGTTTTTCTTGACCCACAGGTCTTTGTTGCTGATACCTAAAAATATGCCTTTGTCGATATAGTTGTAAACCGTTTTGGTGCAGATTGTTGTTTCGAACTTGAGCCCTTCTTCTTTTATTCTGCCGATGACAGTGTCCGGAGACCATTTCTCTTCTTTTATCTTGTCTTCAATATGCAGCGCAAGTTTGTGGTCATGACCAATTTTTAGCCCGCGTCCTTTGTTTGCAGCATTTTCTTCGTGTCTCATCTGGGCGGTATCCGCCTTGTAGATCTTCTCAACAATATACTGCGGTTGGCTTGTGCTTTTGCTGTTGCTTGGGTTTATTCGCTTTTGCTCTACCGTTCCTAACTCTATTTCACGCTCTATAGTTCGTCGGTCACGTCTAAGCCTTTTCCCTATTAGAAGAGGGGTTAACCCCTCTTCTAATAGGGCTTCGATCTTATATCGTTCTTTTTCAGAAAGTTGTTCCCATTTCTTCGCCCTTGTGTTATTATTATCTTGTTCCATTTTTGAACGCTCCAGTCTGATATTTTTGTTCTTCACTTAAATTCTAACTGGTTTCGTTCAGAAATGGAACTTTTTTATTTGTTTGGGCAATTCATTTTACAACTTGCCATATTTAAATAAAATCTACGCAACAGGTACAAAATAGATAACATGGTTTTTCTTTACCTGTATTATTTTGCGCAAAGAATTTATTGACAAAGGAGCAGTATTAGTTCATACCAATACTGCTCATGCTTTCGACATATTTTTTTGTTGAAATAATTAAGATTCCATTTGCTTGCCCAGGAATTTGGCTACTGTGCTTGCAAGCTTATTTTCAACCTCACCCAGTGGGGGACTACCCTCGGTTGTAAGAAATGCCACACATCCCATAATATCGCCTTCCGATATAATAGGCGCCGCGATACCAATGCTGTACTGGGTTTCGCCGTCTACAATCGGCAATCCTCTTTCCGCGGGTTTGGGCTGGTAAATCTGCCTTCCTTCCATAATTTGCTCAAGCTCGGCACTTATGCGCTTGTCGGCAAGCT
>JAAYJM010000229.1 GCA_012522895.1 Ignavibacteria bacterium | reverse complement strand
ACACAGAACAGTCCTGTATCCCCCGCTGGCAGGGGCAGGGGGTGGAAAGTTTATTGCGTTTGTCTGAACCGGGATTTACTTGATTGAAAGATTTCTTGATTTTTCATAGATCTGCCACACTTCAAAAGTGTGGTAGATCTTTTCTCTCACGAAATACAAATCCACAAGGGGCAGAGCATCGCCAATCCACGGGTTAACCCGTGGGTTGATTATCTTTATTTGTATTGATCTAGCTTTCAACAAGGGGTTGCAACCCCTTGCTGAAAGGGAACAGGCATACTAGTTCCCTACAATCCCCTCCTTCCCATTTTCACGTGGGAAGAATATTTTTAATTGATTTGGATAATTGTATTATTTTTAGTAATTTAATTCTTTAAATGTAAGGAATTTATTATGACATTAGAAAAAATGATTGATGAAATCAATACCCTTCCAATAGATGATCTTTTTAAACTTAACGACTTTTTAAATTGCAGGGTCAAAGAATTTGAAAAGAATAATCTTATAAAAACTGTTATCGAATCAAGAGAAGAGCATAAAAACGGACTGTCGAAAAAGGCTACTGTGGACGAAATTATGAATGAAATACTAACTTGATTATGGTTTTATACAAGACCCCATCTTTTATAAGAGCAGCAAAGCAGCTTATCAAAAAAAATCCATATATATCAAATGACTTTAAAAATACTTTAGAAAAACTTGCAGAAGACCCTTTTGATGCTCAATTAAAAACACATAAACTCAAAGGTAGACTATTTGGATCTTATGCTTGTAGTGTGAATTATGAGATTCGAATAATATTTCAATTGATCAAAGACGATGATAAACGTGAAAAAATAATTTTATTTGAGGGAATTGGGACTCACGATAATGTTTATTAGTAGTTTCCACTCCTTCCCATTCAATTTTAGAAGAAGGGGGAATTGAAAAATTTCCAGATGGACTCCACCTTCGAGGTGGAGTCCATCTAAGCACATTCATGTGGCAGAAACCTGCGGATTACCTGGTTTATAATCCCTTAGCCTCTTTGAGTTAAAAATACTCCTCCAATTATGCCAATGCTACCAATTACAAACTCCACACTTAGGCTATAGCTAAAAATTAATATTGCAAAAACTGTCGTTAAAACAGGCTGTAAATTATTGAAAATAGAAAGCTTAGTTGCTTCGATTTTTGTTAAAGCATAATAGCCAATTACATAATTTAGAACAGATGTAAAAAAGCCAAGATAAACGATTTTCGACCAATCAACACAGCTAAAATTCGGATAGGCAAAGCTATGCCCAGAAAAAAAATAAACTATAACAAAAAACACAGTGCCTAATGTCATAGTGAGCGAGGTCGCATAAATGGCGCCATACTTGGTAGTAAAATTTTTGCCAAGCACAATATAAAGAGCCCAAGAAATACTTGCACACAAAGCTAAAATGTCTCCCTGAAAGCTTTTTGAACTCAAACTAATATCGCTTTTTGAAAAAACGACCGCAGTCCCAGCGAGAGCTATCACGATTCCAATAACTTTTTTTGCAGTCAGCTTTTCTTTCAACAAAAAATACGAAAGAATAAGCACAAAAGCTGGCGAAAGGGAATAAGCCAAAGACACATTGGGCGCACTTGTCAATTTTACGGATTCAACAAACAAAAATTGATTAATCGGTATATTTAGCAAAGAAAGAATTATTAGGACGGGCAAATCTTTTTTATCGAAAGGGATTTTGTTTTTCCTTAAAAACAGCAAGTAAATAATAAAGCAAGCAGAAGCAACAAAACTTCGATAAAGAAGCACCAGCGCAGGCTCAGTGTAACTTGTTATATCCTTGGCAATTATGTGAGTAAATGACGCAATAAATTGATTTAAGATGATTAGCAAATACATAATTATTTATTTTATTTTTCTTTACGTTTTAATTAAATTTAATATTGCCTCGCTTTGACTTTCAAAACAAAGCTCTCGTGCAGCAATTCTTGTTTGCTCTGCGTAAAATTCTTTTTTTTCTAAAATCTCTTCAATCGCTTCTGCAATTTCTTTTGGGCTTGCGTCCTGCGAAATCGCTTTCCCTATTTTGTATTTATTTATAATTTCTTTCATTGCAAAGAGATCGGAGCTAAGCGTTGCTATTCCAGCCATAGAATATTCAAATAATTTATTCGGTAAAGCATATTGATAAGAAACAGAAATCGGCTCGATAAAGCAAATCCCAATATCTGCTGAACAAGTCCAGCTGTGCAATTCATCATAATTCACCTTTCCAAGAAAAAGCACCCTATCTTCAACTTTCAAATTTTTTGCAAGCTCTGATAGCTGCTCTTTCATCGGACCATCGCCAAAAATGCAAAAATATGAATTTGGAAGGAAAACCAGCGCACTAATAGTTGGAATAAGCCCCCTGCCCGATAGAAGCATCCCTTGATAAATCAATATGTTTTTGCTGAGTGGTATTTGATATTTTGCTCTAATTAAATTTGAATTTACTTTTTCCTTAAAAGGTGGCAAATTCATAATAACGGCAAAGGGCTGGCTTAAGCTATAAAAATCCCTTATGTATTCAGCGTCTTTGGGCGCGGAAACAACAATCTTATCAACGTTTTTAAGCCATTTTCTTTCCAAGCTAATTAATATCCTTTGCTTTAAGGGACTTTGAAAAAGCGGGCCCAAAGCGGAATATATTTCCCTTGAATCATAAATTAGTTTTGAAGCGTGCTTTTTTTTAAGCAAAGAGCATAAGAAAAGTGAATAAAAGTCTGATGCAATGTATGTTTTTGAAGAGCAAAATTTTAAATATTTTCTTGAGTGAATATTAAAGGAAAGCCAGCGGAGCCAAGCTCTTTTTAAACGCGACTTTTTTACTGGGAAAAGCGCAATATCTTCTTTTGCATATTGCGGGACTTCAGCACCTTCGGCGATTGCAACAACTCCAATTTTAAAGCCATTTTTACTAAAAGTGCGTGCAATATTTAAAAGTCGGGCATCGCTGCTAATTTCATTAAAAGCAATGAAGCAAATATCGAAAGTAAGCTCTTTATTTTGCATTATTTAGTAAAATCAAAATGGAAGGTGCTGCGCAAAATACCGCGAGAGTCAAAGCGTTCTTTGAAATTAATTAGGGAAAGTGCGGGCGTCATCGGGTCTTCGGCTGCCGTGTCTTGCGAAACTCCAATATCTACCCACTCGAAGCCATTTTCTATTGCCCAGCTAACTGTTTGGTGCATAATCAAATAAATCGGTTTCAAATGCTGGTATTTATAAAGCAGCATATTGTAAAAGCAGATTACCACTTTCGGATTGCAAACAAAAAGAAGCGAGCCGGCGATAGCTTCATCTTTATAATAAACGAGGTTCAATCTGATTCTCTCTGGAAAAAGTTCTTTCAAGCGAATCATATCTTTCAAGGAATGCGTGGGCTTTGCATTGTGCCTTGCCTTGTTATCAAGCAAAATTTCATTAAAAGTCTCAAAATCATTGGATTCACATATAGTTAGCTCATTCTCTCTTAAAATTTTATTTATCGCTTTTCTTGCAGTTTTATCAAAATATTTCTGAAAATCTTTGCCGCGTTTCAAATCAATAGCATGAGAAATATAGTGTAGCTCAAAAGCGCATTTCCTGTAAAGCATAGCGTATTCAAGCTGTTGCGAGTAATTTATATTGTAAATCAGGGGGGCTGGAATTAAAAAAGCATCTTGGATTTTTTTTTCTTTGCAAAAATTTATAAAAGAATCAACGATTTCTAAAGCTAATTCAAAATGAATATCTTGCGTAACAAAAGAGCCATAGCTCGCTCCAATGGGCGACCAATACTCGTTTTTTTCATTAAAACCGCCGGGCAAAAGAGCAACTATTTTATCATTTATTAAAAACAAATAGTGCGTAAAATCAAATTTTCCAGCTTCGTGGTAATCTAAAAAATTCTGATAATGAAAAATAGTGCCGTTATTCGATTTATTTACAAAATTTTCCCATATTTTTTTATATTCTGGCGTATACTCAATAATTTCAATTTTTTTTTTCATAATTCTATTTCATTTTTTTCCCTAATTCAAAAATTTGATTGAGCCAAGCCTTTCTTTTATTCATTGACGATGTTTTAATAGGTCCTAACAAAGTTGTTTTAACAGGGTTTATACCGCAGAATTGCAGAATGCTTTTTTTCATAGAGTTTATCCCAGGCGCTTTAAAGACTAAGTAATAATACAATTTTGGCGTATCCATCGTAATTATCAATCTGGCTGTGCGGCCAGTTAATAATTTATCCCAAAGCAAGGAATTTTCTCTATACTTAAAGGCAAAGCCGGAAAGAATCACGCGATCTACAAAACTTTTAAGCAGCGCAGGATAAGTTCCCCACCAGTTAGGGTATACAAAGACTAAGTGCTGCGCTTCAATTATTTCCTTTTGAGCTCTTACTAGATCGTCTTCAAATTCTATATGTTTTGTATTTCCCCATTTCAAATTTAAAATAAACTCTAAGTCTATTAAATTGATTATTTTACAGTCAGCTCCTGAAAGCTCAGCACCATGGCAATACTTTTTTGCCAGCTCACTTGAAAAACTATCTTTTTTGGGATTGCAATTAAAAACAAGTATTTTCTTCATTATCTTTTTAGTTAAAATAAAACACAATTTTGAAAAAAGAAATTTAACAAAAAATGAGCAATTAATATTGGAAAATTAACAAAATTCAAGCAATAAATAAAATGATTTTGTATTTATTGCCTTGTTCTTGAATGCCTTCTCGCTTTTTTTCAAAGGGGCGAAAGAATATCCCCCGCTGGCGGGGGACACAGAACTGTCCTATGTTTCCCATTTAATTAAGCTCTTTCTTAATTAAAAACTTATTAAATAATTATTATGTAAGCAAAAAAATACTTTCCAAATTTAACAAGCCTTTTCCGGAAATAGCTTTAAAATGGATTCTCGGTTTGCATTGCAAATTCCTCTTTCGCTTATAAGACCTGTTACAAGTCTTGCGGGGGTTATATCGAAAGCGAAATTACTTGCCCGGGTTTCCTCCAAAGTGATTAAAACGTTTTGTATGTTTTTTTCTGTTTTTCCGTCCATATACTTAACTTCATCGGCGCTTCTTTCTTCAATAGGGATTTCCGAAATTCCATCTTCCAGCTCCCAATCAATAGTTGAGGAAGGCAAGCAAACGTAAAAAGGAATGAGATTATCGAAAGCAGCAAGTGCTTTTAAGTAAGTGCCGATTTTATTAGCAACATCGCCATTCGCGCTTGTTCTGTCGCTTCCAACTAAAACTAAATCGACCAAACCCTTTTGCATTAGCAAGCCTCCAGCGTTATCTACTATTAAAGTATTTGGAACGTTTTCGTGAAATAGTTCAAAAGCAGTCAGCTTGGCGCCTTGATTGCGGGGACGGGTTTCGTCAATCCAAATATGAACCTTTATACCCTTCCTATGTGCTGCGTAAATTGGAGCTGTAGCCGTTCCCCAATCTACAGTCGCAAGCCAGCCCGCATTGCAATGAGTGAGGATATTAACAGCTTCTCCATTTTTCTTTTTGGAAATCTCTTCAATAATCTTTAAACCCGCTTGCCCAATAGCTTTCGAGCAATCAATGTCCTCTTCTGTGATTTTTCGAGCAATTTCCAATGCCTTTTCAATTTTTTCGCTGTTTGAGGTCAAGCCGAGCAAAGCAGAGAGCTGATAATCTATTGCCCAAGCCAAATTTATTGCCGTTGGTCTTGTGCTTTTCAATTTATTTGCACAATTTACCAAGTGCTGGTTAAAATCACTTTTACTTTTCGCCTCAATAGCTGCGATATGCATAGCATAAGCCGCTGTTACTCCAATCAAAGGAGCGCCGCGGACGAGCATATCTTTTATAGCAAAGCAAAAATCATCTATGCTCCTTAGCTTTGCCGTTTTAAAAATGTGGGGAAGCTGCCTTTGGTCAATTACCTCAACGCCATCTTCGACTTCCCAAATCGTTCTATAATGCTTTCCGTTCACCCGCATAAATTCACTCTTTTTCACTAAGATAAATTTTACAATACCAATTTATGCAATTTTACAAAATTATTCATTAACGATGAACAGAAGAAAAATTAAGATTTAGAATAGTTAAGAATTAAACTTATTTTTGTATTTGTTGGATTAAATGAAAAAAGGAAATTTCTATTAAATCTTTTTGGAAAATAAAACTGAATGACGATTTTTTAATTGCTGTTTCTATAATCAGTTTTTTTGCTTTTATCACTTTGTTTCATTTATCAAATGGAGAACTGCAGCCAGGAATGGAAGGCGATCTTGCTATCCAAGCCGAAAATCTAAGCAGCCCTCAATGCAATTTTGATGACTTAGCTCATATCCGAAATTTAAGTGCTCCCTCCCCTATCTCAGTTTGTTTGATCTCCCTCTCTTTCAAGCTCTTCGGGATAAATCTTTTTGCGCTGCGTTTTTTTACTGCGGCTTGCTCAATTCTTTTTTTCATTTTTACATATCTTATTGCAAAGCGTTTTCTTAGCGGCCAAAGCGCTGCTATTTCTGTTATATTACTTTTTGGAGCGGAAAGCTGGAATTTTTTATCGCGGCAGGCAAATCCAGAGCTACCCTCACTTTGCTTTGCTTTAATTTCTTTTTGGGCGATTTTAAAAGTTACAGAAAAAAACACTTTGAAAGCAAAATTATTCCCATTGCTAATTTTCGTTCTTTCTTTTCTTCTTTGCTTTCTTACAAATATTAAAGCGGGCTTTTTACCAGTTCTTTTTCTCATTCCACTTTTCTTTTCAAAAGGGCAGCGGGCAAATGGGACGCTTTTACTTTTAAGCTCATCGCTGCTGATTGCAATTTTATTTCTTTTGAATTTCAATATTTTTCATTTTCCTGCTCGAAATATTTTTGAAAGTATTGAAATCAACGCGCTGCCTTTGATTGCAAAGAATTTATTTTTCAATATAAGCAAGCTAATTGTCGATAATCCAACCTCAGTTTTGCCTCTTCTTTTTCCATTGATTTTCATAGCAAATAAAAAAAAGTTCAATTTGCCAAAAAATCTTGAAATGCAGTTAATAATATTTTGGGCTATTGCTTCTTATCTAATCGCTTGTATTTTTGCTTTTCAAAAGGAAAGCTGGAATGCTTATTATATTTTCCCAATTATTATTTTCACTGTTTTTTTAATAGAAAATTTTAGCACATTTTTCAAAACAAATGCTCAAAAGTCGCTTGCAATCTCATTTTTAATTACTAGTGCTTTGTGGTCTGCTTTAATTCTTTTTCGAGTTTCGATAATCCAGTTTTTATTTGAAAAAAAAGAGCTTAGCTCGCTTTCACTGTATTTAATTATTCTATTTACGCTTGTTTTCATCATTCCTTTTTTGCTTACGAAAAAGAGCGAGCTTTTTCTAAAGAAATTTTTTAATATGGCTTTTTATTTTTCACTTTACTTGATAATACTAAAAGCTGTATTCTTTCATTCTTTTATCCCATACAAAAATATTGCTGGAGCTCAAGCAGTCGCAGCGCATATACAGAGAACTAAACCCAAGCAATTCATTTACTTATTCCACAAAAATAGCCCCGCTGATTCTATAAACAGCCAGCTTTCTTGGTATTTGCGGCAAGCGGATTCCTGCTT
>JAAYJM010000228.1 GCA_012522895.1 Ignavibacteria bacterium | reverse complement strand
GGAAAACACAATCGGCAAATAGCTATTTGAAAATGCTTTTTTGGAAAGCAGCAAATCATCTTTTTTATAAAATCGGAAAAATGCAGATTCAAGTCCAATATTATCAATTATATTTAAAAAAGCTATAATCGAAAAAATATAAGTAACGTCTCCAACTTCATCTAAAGTCAAATAGTTGGAATAAAGCGGGGTTAAAAGAAAAGTAAGAAACCTGCTAACAACACTAAAAAATCCATAAACAAATGTATCGCTTGCAAGTGTTTTTATTTTTTCCCGCATTTCCTATTTGATTCATTTCAAATTCCTTTTACAAAATTAATCAAATTTAGCAAATGAACGCAGTGGAGTTTTGTTTTCCTATTTGCGTCAGAATAAAATAATATTCAGCTAATCCCTTCTTTATATAATTAATATGAAGAAAATTTTTGATTATTTTGTAATTTGCAAATTGAAAAACTGCGAGGACTGAATGCAACAAATTTTTAATAGACTAAAAAATTTTATAAAATCCGAAGTTAATTTTAAATCTGATTCGAGCTTTGATTTTGAAAAGCAATCTGATGAGGATTTGAAAAGAATAATCGAAGATTTGAATAAAAGCAAAAAAACTGAACAAGAAAATACTCGCCAGCAGCGCGCAGGAAAGCAAGAAAGAAAAGAAATTTCTCTTGATGAGGCTTATTCAGTTTTAGGAATCAATAAAAATTCAAGCGTTGATGAAATTAAAGCTGCTTACAAAAAGAAAATCAAGGAGTATCACCCCGACCGACTTGCTGGGCTGGGGAGCGAACTTCAGCAGCTTGCACATCAAAAATCATTAGAAATTAATTCTGCATATAATTTGTTAAAAAAAGTAAAAAATTTCAACTAAAATGAAAAAACTTAGCATAGAAATACTTATCATACTTATTGCGGCTCTCGTTTTTGGTTTTTTATATAATTATTTCTCCAAAGACCCGCTTCCAATTATATATAAAGCAAAAGAAATACAGACAGTTAGCGACTCAAGTTTTGAAGAACTTTTATCTCCTTTAGAAAAAGATTATGAGTTTAATCAAAACGAGCTTGACATAAAAATTGAGAACCCAAGCAAAGAGCTTGACTCAATAAAAAAAGAAATATTGGACCCAATGAAAGAAGCCGAGCCACCATTACCAAAGGAAAAAGAAAAAAAGGAATTAGAACTTGAGGTTAAGGAAGGAGAAGATATTGCAAAAAAAGAAAATAAGGAACTAAAGGGCAACGTAACTTTCGAGCTGCTAAAAAAGTATGTGAACGACCCGAGGGTGTTGTTAATCGATTCCCGCGAGCCAGAGCTTTTCCAAATAAGCAGAATAGGAAACGCAATAAATATTTACCCATATTTAGACAAAGACGAATATTTTAGACTTTTACTTAACGTCCCGGAAGGAAAAACTATAATAGTATATTGTGAGGGTGGCGAGTGCGACCTAAGCCATCTCGTTGCTAACGATTTAATTAACCTCGGCTATAAAAATGTCTTGCTTTATCTCGGCGGTTTTGACGAATGGGAAAAAAGATATAAAGGATAAAATATGCTTTTTTCTGAAAACGATTACAAGTTGCTTCAAAAAAGATTTGGTATAGTAGGCGAATCAAAACTGATAAGAGAACTGCTGGTTCGTTTGCTCCAAGCCGCTCCAACTGACTTGAATATTCTAATAACAGGTGAGACTGGAACGGGCAAAGAGGTTTTTGCAAACGCAGTCCACGGCTTGAGCAAAAGAAACAAGCATCCTTTAATAAAAGTAAATTG
>JAAYJM010000021.1 GCA_012522895.1 Ignavibacteria bacterium | reverse complement strand
TCCAAGCCGCTCCAACTGACTTGAATATTCTAATAACAGGTGAGACTGGAACGGGCAAAGAGGTTTTTGCAAACGCAGTCCACGGCTTGAGCAAAAGAAACAAGCATCCTTTAATAAAAGTAAATTGCGCTGCAATTCCAGAAACTTTGCTTGAATCTGAGCTTTTTGGACATGAAAAGGGCGCATTCACCGGCGCACTCGAGCAGCGGAAAGGTTTTTTTGAAGCAGCGGAAAAAGGAACTATTTTTTTGGACGAGGTGGGCGAAATGCCGCTTGGCACTCAGGTGAAATTGCTTCGTGTTCTTGAATCGGGTGAATTTTCTCGCCTTGGCTCAACGGAAACAAAAAGAGTTGATGCCCGCGTGATTGCGGCAACAAACCGCAATTTAGAGCAAGAAATTCAAAATGGACAGTTCCGCCATGACTTATTTTATCGTCTAAAAAACGTCCAGCTTCAGCTTCCATCACTTCGCGAGCATCCCGAAGATATTCCACTGCTTGCTGATTATTTTGCACGCAAGACCTGTGAAAAAAATAATATTGAATACCGCGGCATTTCAGATGAATCGTTTAGCATTTTGCAATCGCTGCCTTTTCCCGGAAATATTAGAGAGCTTAAAAATCTTATTGAAACCGTTTTCACTTTGGAAAGAATTGATTACCTTACAAACAATGTGCTGCGGCTCTACATCACTCCCGCTCTTCCAGCTTATTCATATTCCGAGCAGGCAAGCGGGACCTCAATCATTCCTTTAAAGCAATATGAAGAGCCGCATCGATTCGAGCTGGAGCTTATTTTCCGCGCCTTGCTTGAAATGAAAAACGACATTTCAGATATTAAAGGGGCGATGAAGCAGCTTGCAATGAATATGCACGATTTGAGCCTCGATATTTACCAAAGCCAAAGCAATAAAGAAGAGCAGCAGCTCGAAGAAAGCTCAGATGCTTTTGAAACATATAATTTAAGCGAAATTGAAAAACAAGTCATTGAAGCAGCATTGAAGCAGCATCAATATAATAGAAAAAAAACAGCAAAAGCATTAGGAATTAGCTTGCGAACGCTATATCGAAAAATGAACGATTACGATTTGGAAGAAAGATAAGTTTTAATCTCATTTTTACATAAACAAAACTTTTTCAATTATTTATAAAAGGTTTTATCTAAAAAATTTAGAAAAAAACTAACTGGAAGCCCAAGCCGACATAGGAATCCATTTCCTTATAAAAAAGCCCGTGAAAGCTCCTACCTTCATAATAATACAAGCTAAAAAGTAAAGCAGTTTTTTCTGAGCTGTGCAGTTTCAGCCCTGCTTGAGCTGCGTTGCTCGGCATATATTTTTCTGCTATTCCAATTAATTTAAAATCGTAGCCGCAAACCAAAGACAGAAGCCCGCACAATCTTTTTTCGTAGTCAAAACCAATTTGGGGATTAAACGCGCTGACATCTTTCGGCTGAGTAGAAAAAATGCAATTCATTCCTATATAAGGTCTTATGTCTTCAATTCGGTAAGCAAAAACTAAATCAACGAATTCGCGACTGAAAACGAAAGGCGCCTTGAAAAAAATTGAGTCCTTTGCAAAACCATCGGAAAGGTGGGAGGAAATGTGAGCTAAACGAAGGCGTCCCGAAAAGTTTTTTTCAGAAAGCCAATTCAAGTTTGCGCCAAAAAAGAAATCAGTTGTTTCAACTGGAAATTTGAAATTGCTTTCGCTTCTCAATCGGGTGTAAGTAAAAAAATCTGCTCCAATAGAAAAACGATTGCCTTCTAAATCAAAATTATATAAATCGAGGGAGGTTCCAATATCGAGACGTAATTTCTCATCTGAAAACTGATAAAAAGACCCTATGCGTGGCTCGAAGACGTTGGCACAAAGTGTTTTAAAGAGCAGCGACTCCTGTGATAACAGAATCGCTGGAAAAAACAGCATTAAAAAAATGATAGTTTTAAAGTTCATAAAAAGCGACTATTAGTTGAATTTATTCTATTATTAAGAATCATTTGAACAAGATAATGCGTTAATAAAAATTTTAAAACGTTTTGCTGTTTTATTTATCCCGATAGGGATTTTATTGTTGTAGAAAAGAAAAGATCCACCCCCTTCCCCCGCCAGCGGGGGACACAGGACTGCTCTGTGTTTTTCCCTCCTTCCAAATTTCTTCTCCTTCCAAAATTGAATTTTGGAAGAAAATTTTCTTCCCAAGTTCAACTTGGGAAGCAGTGGAATTAGGTAATTATCCCTACGGGATATTTATTGATTAAATAAATGATCCACCCCCTTCCCCCGCCAGCGGGGGACACCTTATTCTTTACCTCCAGACTTCTTTTTTCTGCTTTCTGTAAAAGGGGGCTGGGGGGATTTTCTTTCTGGTTTCTTAACTACACTCTGAGCTATCTCTTTTCTTCCTGATTCCCGCTTCCCGCTTCCCGCTTCCCGCTTCCCGCTTCCTGATTCCCGCTTCCCGCTTCCCGCTTCCTGATTCCCGCTTCCCGCTTCCTGATTCCCGCTTCCCAATTCCCTACAAATTCACTTCACTTGAATTGCCGACATTCAGATGATAAAAATTGCCTTTGACTACTGCATTATTGCCAATTATTGATTGCTCGAGCAATGTGCTTGAAACTGAAGCGCCATCGCTTACAATGGAATCACGGATTACACTATCTTTCACCTGCGCCTCGCGTGCTACGGTTGCATAAGGACCGATTACAGAGCGTTCTACGATTGCGTGGTCATCAATAAAAACGGGTGGAATAATCACAACGTCTTTCATTTGGCGAGATTTTGGAGATTGCTCAAGTAAAAAGCGATTTGTTGAAAGCAATGTTTCGGATTTTCCGCAATCATACCAGCCATCTACAGGGAAAGTGGTAAATTGCTCACCTTCGTCCAACATAAGTTGAAGCGCGTCTGTCAGTTGATATTCGTCTTTTGTGCGTATGTTCTCCTTGATTAGGCGATTTAAGCAAGCTTTGATTAATTCCGTATTTTTAACATAATAAAGCCCAACGATTGCAAGGTTGGACACTCGTTCTTGCGGTTTTTCAACAAATTTAGTTACAAAATTCTGGTTGTTCAAAACAACTACACCGAAACGCCGCGGATCATCAACAAATTTCACTCCGATAGAAGAAAAATCGGATTTTTTTGCTAATTCTAAATTCAAATCGAAGATAGTATCGCCGAGTATTATCATAAGCGGCTCGCTGTCAAAAGTTTCACTTGCAACCCAAATTGCGTGCCCAAGACCAAGCGACTCCCTTTGCGAAATAAAAGAAACATCTGCTTTATAATTCCTTGTAACATAGTCCTGCACTAATTTTCCCATATAGCCGGTAACTATGGTAATTCGTTCAATTCCTTGGCTAATAATAGAATCGAGGATATGTCCCAAAATCGGTTTTCCAGCAACGTTTAAAAGCACTTTGGGTAGTGTGTATGTGTGAGGTCTAAGTCGGGTGCCAACGCCTGCAACAGGGATTACTGCTCTCATTTCTTCCTTTTCCTAATTTTTTATAGCTTTAATTATTAAACAAATTTAAAACATTTAATTTAAGCATAAAATTTTTAATTAAAATGAAAAAATTCTATTTTATTTAATAGTTCTTGAACTTCTGCAAGAGTTCGAAATTTTTAAAATTGAACAAAGAGCGAAGCATAAAATAGCTTTCACCGAGCAAAACAAGATTTTTTTTGTAAATTTGATAAATACTTGCTATTTTTATATTTTTTATAAGTATGAAAGGAAAAACAATGAAAGACATTATATTTTTACTCTTAATATCTACGGTTCTGCTTATTAGCTCTTGCAGTCCAAAAGAAGAAGCAAGTCAAGAATCTGCTGTTCCAGAGAATTATGAAAATATAAAAGCTCATTTAGAATCGTATTCACATACCAAAATCAGTGCCGACATTAGCCATTTAAGCGACAGAGAAAAGGAATTAATTAAAAAATTGACAGAAGTTGGACATTTAGCAGATAAAATATTTTGGAGACAATCCTGCCCTGATGCCGTTGCTGTAAGGGATTCACTTGCTGCCTTAAATGACGAAGTATCACAGACTTACTATAAATACGTAAAAGTAAATTTTGGACCTTATGACAAATTGGACGAATACAATCGCTTCGTTGGAGAAGGACCAGCAAGACGCCCCGAGGTCGGTGGCTTTTATCCAGTCGATTTAACAAAAGAAGAATTTGAAAAATATATTGCCGACCACCCAGAGCAAAAAGATGAACTAGAAAGCCAATATACAATAGTGGTCCGCGATGGTGATAAATTAAAGACAATCCCATACCACGAAGCTTATCCAGAGCAGCTGGAGATGGCAAAACTGCTTGACGAAGCGGCTGAGCTTGCCGATGAACCCACTTTCAAGAACTATTTAAAATTGAGGGCAAAAGCTCTAAGAAACGATGATTATTTTGAAAGCGATATGGCTTGGATGGATATAAAAAATAGCAATATTGACTTTATAATCGGTCCAATTGAGAATTATGAAGACGCACTTTTCAACTATAAAGCTGCTCACGAAGCGGTTATTATGGTTAAAGATGTGGAAGCAACAAAGCAATTCGAGCAGTTTAAATCGCTTATCCCAGAATTTCAAAAAAATCTTCCGGTTGATAAAAAATATATTCCAACTGGCGGAGTAAAATCTGATGGCAGCCAAATTAATTTAGTAAATGTTCTTTATTTTGGTGGCGATTGCCAAAAGGGAACAAAAACCATTGCTGCTTCGCTTCCAAACGATCCCAAAGTTCGCGAGGCAAAAGGTGGGAAAAACTCGATGTATCTAAATATGATGACTGCAAAATTTGAAAAAATAGTAGTGCCAATCGCAAATGCTCTGCTCGACCCTTCGATTGCAAATCTTGTAGATAGCAGATGTTTCTTAAGTTTTGTTACTCTTCACGAGGTTTCACATACCTTGGGCAGAGAGTATGTCCTTGGAAATGAAAAACTTGCGATAAGAAAAGCACTTCAAGAACGCTATACTCCACTCGAAGAAACTAAAGCCGACATTTTAAGTATGTATAATCACTTTTTCCTTCGCGATAAAAAACTTTATGATGACGACTACATTAAAAGGGCAATGGCAACTTATGTCGCTGGACTTTACCGTTCAATTCGCTTCGGAGGAGAGTCTGCCCACGGAAAAGCAAATCTAATTCAACTTAATTTCCTTCGCAGCAAGGGGGCTATCGTGAAATTGCCTAATGGAAAATTCAATTTTGACGAAAATTTATTCTTTGAAAAAGTAAAAGAATTAGCAAACTTAATCCTTACTGTTCAAGCAGACGGAAGCTATGAAAAAGCTGGAGAAATCCTTTCCCAATATGCAGTTATGAGCGATGAGCTGAAAGCAGAAATAGATTTGCTGAAAGATATTCCTCGCGATTTAGATACTGAATACGAATATTAAAATAAAAAAAGCTGGAGCTATCAGCAAAAAAACGACAGATTTTCCGCGTGGAATGGCATAGCCGTTCCACGCGAATTTATATAAAATGCCTTTCAAAAAGATGATTTCTAAATTTTTCCCTTTTTCTTGCTTATTTTTGTATTATGAACTATGACTTAGAATTTTTAAATAAAAAGTTAAGGGAAAATTTTGGACTGAAAAGCTTCCGCAAAGGGCAGGACGAAATTATTCAAACTGTTTTAAAAGGAAGAAATACACTTGTTGTTATGCCGACTGGCGGCGGAAAATCGCTTTGTTTCCAACTGCCGGCAATCATTCTCAATGGAACGGCGCTAATAATCTCCCCTCTCATTGCCCTTATGAAAGACCAAACAGACGCATTGCGGAGACTAAAAATAGCGGCTACATTTATTAATAGCTCGCTTGAGCTTGAGGAAATGAATGCGAGAATAAGTGAAATGCTTGATGGAGCTTATAAAATCGTATACATTGCTCCTGAACGATTGGATAGCCCGCGTTTCATTGATGCCTTAAAACAAGCTCAAATATCTTTCCTTGCCGTTGATGAAGCTCACTGCATCTCGCAATGGGGACACGATTTTCGTCCTTCTTATTTGCTGATTGCAAAAGCATTGGAGGAGCTTCCCCAAATCCCAGTTATCGCACTAACCGCAACAGCTACACCAGAAGTGCAAAGCGATATAATAAAATCACTTAGAGTAAAAAATGTAAAAAAATTTATTCGCGGTTTCGACCGCCCAAACTTGCATTATATCACTAAGGAGATTACTTACAATAAGGCATTGCCCATTTCACAGGTTTTGACTAAGACAAAAAACGGCTCAACAATCGTTTATTGTGGAACGAGAAAGAAGGTTGAGGAATACGCTGCTGCCCTTCAAGAAATGCGGCACGATGTCCAGATTTACCACGCTGGCTTGGAAGATGCCATTCGCAAAAAAAATCAAGAGGAATTTTTAAATAAAGAAAATTCTGTGATTCTTGCAACTAATGCTTTTGGGATGGGAATTGACAAGCCGAATGTTCGGAATGTCATTCACACAAATTTGCCTTTAAGCCTTGAAGCGTATTATCAAGAAGCAGGTCGGGCTGGACGCGATGGGAAAGCTGCTTTCTGCTATTTATTTCACGATTTTGGCGATGTGCGCTTACAGGATTTTTTTATCGATTCAAATTATCCCTTTTTCAATGAATTTGTTGCAGTTTACAATGCCCTCTATAACGTTCAAAGCGTTAAAATAGGCGAGCTTTGTCCACCCCACCCGATTACGCTTTCAGTGGAGCAAATAGCAAACAAATCAAAAGTTTCTATTTACTCCTGCCAATCGGTTCTCAAATTTTTGGAAAAAGCAAATGTAATCACAGAGAATTTGAAATTTCAGCCTTCTTTGATAAAACTTAATAGCAGCCGTGAAAGATTTCTTGAATACTATGCAAATATTTCTGGACAAAGGAAAAAGATATTGGAAGCTATTCTTCGCTCTATTTCTTCATCTGCATTTAGAAGACCTGTTGAATTTAATATTAATTACTTTTTAAAAAAATACTTCTTCCATTATGATGATTTTATTAGTGCTTTAAACTCATTTAAATTGAGTAGCTTAATTGATTTTTCTATGCCGCTTCCGCCAGGCATTATCTTGCTTGATAAAAGGAGAAAGGACAACGAAATCCCTGTTGATTTTAAAGATATTAAGAAAAAGCGAGACCGAGCTTACGGAAAAGCAGAAATTGTTCTTAATTATGCAAACACAGAGCAGTGCAAAAGGAATTTCATTTTAGATTATTTTGAAGACGATGAATATGAATCGGTTTGCGGGCGTTGCTCGAGCTGCAAATAATATTTCTTGTTTAAATATGATTTCTATTGTAAATTGGATTAAAAATTTTTATTAACAAAAGGTTTTCTAATATGAAAAAACTATTAACTTTTTTGATTGTCTTTTTAAGTTTTGTCCTCCTTTCTTGCTCGGAGAAAGATACGCCGCAAGAGGAACTAAAAAAAATTGAAACGTCCTCAATTGACTCAACTATTTTTGAAGATGGGAACGTTTTTGGTAAAAGGTATATTTTCCGTCTCAATGGATTTATTTCAGAGGAAGCAGCTCAGGAAATGATTTTAGCAAGAGTTGATGTCGATAAAACAGTGAAATTTCAAACCTCAGAAGCAAAAATAGTAACACCTTCTAAAATCAAGTATATCGTTTCCTGCACTGACAGCTTGAGAACTGCATATAAATACACTTGGGAGAACAATACTTTAACGCAAGAACAAAATTAAAAGTATTTTGTCAGAACCGTGATTTGCTTAATTTAAGGATTTCCTGATTTTCCTGATGGGCTCCACCTCAAAGGTGGAGTCCATCTAACAGTTGCAACCCCCTTCCCAAATTCAGCTTGGGAAAGAGAAAACAAACTTATTCCTGATTCCCGACTCCTAATTCCTAATAATCCTTAAATCACAGTTCAAGAAAAAATTTCCTTTGAATTGCAATAAATTAACACTATATTTGTTCTATCTAAAAACATTTTAATTAAATAAAATGAAAACAAAAAACGCGTATAAAGAAGCAATGCGTTACATAGAAAACGCAAGGGAAGATTTGAAACTTGCCGGGAAAGACGGCAAATTCTACGAAGATGAAAAATATGTAAAATCAGCATCTGGAATTGCTTATTCTGGAACACTCGTTGCACTTGATTACTTGTTTGATGTAAAAAATATTCCTAAAAGAAGAGGTAGAAAATCTATTGATTACTACAAGGAACATCTTGGAAAAATTGATAAGAAATTATTAAGAGAACTAAAT
>JAAYJM010000227.1 GCA_012522895.1 Ignavibacteria bacterium | reverse complement strand
TGAAAACAAAGAAAAGTTAAATGTTCAAAATTTACTTTACGACAAGAAAAATAATTATATTGTATTCTTTATCAAAGGCGAAGAAAACTGGACGATGGAAAAATACAGGTGGTAATATGAAAATAACATTATTTATATTAACTATTTTATGTTTTCTTGCTTCTGGCTTTGCCGAACCTAAAATAAATCAATATATAAAAGTGGAAAAACCAAACAAAGACGATATAGTTGTAGTTGCTTTTCAATATCCAGTTGGTTGCATAAATTGCATTTTAAAAATTGATGACATTATAAAGAAGTTAAACCAAGAGTTTCCAAAAAAAGTAAAAGTAATTGCCTTGGTTCTTTGCGACAGAGAAATTGAGCTGAAAGCGTTTATTAAAAATAATAATTGGAAATATTCCGCATATAAAGTAAAGTTCAAAGAATTAAAAGATTACGGAGCAAACGAGAAATCAATGATGAAAATTTACAATGCAAAGTCAGAACTTTTACTTGATTTATACTACAACGATGATGAAACAAACCTAAAATTAAAAGCATTTATTGATTTATATTGAGCTGTTCTTTCAGCTACTTCCCAAGTTCAACTTGGGTAGTAGCTAAACGCCGCTGCAACAAGGGCTTGCAACCCCTTGTTGAATTTGCATTTTGTAAAGAAAAAAGATGGACTCCACTTTCCCAAGTGGAGTCCATCTGCAAAATCAAGAAATCCTTCAATCAAGCAAATCACGGTTCAGAAAATACTCTGCTTAACTGTTTTTACAATTCTTTTAAGCTACATTATCGACAGCTTTTAATGTCAATAAAGTAATTTCTGGGTTGATGCCTGCGCGGACGGGGGGACCAGTGGTGCCAAGCCCCCGATTTATATAAATATAATGCTCTTTTACTTTGTGAAGTCCAGCCCATCTTTTATAAAAAAACATAGCTAAAGAAAGCTCAACACCAAGCATATTAAAACCGAGCTGCCCGCCGTGAGTATGCCCTAAAAGCGTTAAATCAATCGGATATTTGCTGATAATTTTTTCTTCCCAATAGCTTGGGTCGTGAAGTAAAAGAATGCTCGGCAAAGAAAAATTTACCCCTTCAACCGCTAAATCAATATCGCCGAGAAATTGCCCAAGCCCAATGTTATCAACCCCAATGATTTGCAATTCCGAATCCTTTACTTTTATTGTCCTATTTTCATTGATTAACATTTTTACGCCAGCGTCTTTTACAAGCTCCAAAAACTTTTCGTGATTTTCCTCGCTCATATAATGGTCATGATTTCCTAAACAGCCATAAACGCCATAAGTAGCAGAAAAGCGCTTAATTTCTGGAATGATAGGAGTTAGCTCGTTTGGATTGAAATTCACAAAATCCCCTGTGATTACAATCAAATCTGCATTAAGCATATTAATCATCATCCTTACTTCTGCAAAGCTTTCCTTTTGAAAAAAAGAGCCTGCGTGTATGTCAGATATTTGGACTATTTTGAAGCCATTAAGTCCGGTGGGAAGATTGAAAATTGGTATTTCTTCATAAAAAACTTTAAAATTAGTGCTTCTATAGACAAGCTCTTTCCCAATGACCAAAAAGGGAATTCCAGCCAATCCCCAAGCTGCATTTTGCAAAAGCTTTCTTTTGCTTTCGTCAAAAGGAATAGCTTTTTCTTTGTTTTGAAGCGGGGCAGCTCTATTTTTTCCCTTGAGCTTTTTAAAAATAAATTTTATAAGATCTTTTAAAAAAATTATTGGAGCGATAATCATTTTTGGAACGAACCAAATAGCTGCAATTATAAATGCAGTTCGCGTGAATTTATTTGGCTGATCTGAAAAATCTCTTGTAAAAGATATGTAAAAAAATAAAATGAGCAGCCCAGCAGAAATAAACCAAAAAATTCTATAAAAGAAGGGATTAAAACCTTGATTTTTTATATACTTTGTCCAAGTCCTTAAAAAGTAAAAATCTAAAAGCAAAAAAACTAAAAATCCACCGATTATAATAGGAATGTATTCTTTCATTAAAAAAATTCGTATCTTTGAAAAATTGTAAAATTAATTATACTAGAAAAATGGCTGAAACTCCATCAAAAATGATAAGTTTAGGGACAAAAGCTCCCGATTTCAATTTAAAGTGCGCTGTATCAAATAAATTTTACTCGCTTCAAGAGCTGAAGTCCGATACTGCAACCGTTATTATGTTTATCTGTAACCACTGCCCTTATGTGAAATTAATTAACGAGGGAATGGTCAAAATTGCTAATGACTATAACGACAAAGGAATTAGATTTATTGCAATAAATTCCAATGACGTTGCGACTTATCCAGAGGATTCTCCCGAAAATATGAAAAAAACAGCTGAGCGATATTCTTATCCCTTTCCATATCTTTTTGACGAAAGTCAAGACGTAGCAAGGCAATATGACGCTGCTTGCACCCCGGATATCTTTGTTTATGATAGAAATTTGAGTTTGGTATACCGCGGGCAATTCGATGATGCGCGTCCCGGAAATGGAAAGCAGGTTACAGGCGCAAGTCTGAGAGCAGCTTTAGATGATATTATTGCTGGAAAAGCTGTTTCAGCTCAGCAAATACCGAGTATAGGCTGCAACATAAAATGGAAAAGATAAGCGAAAACTTGAAATTAGAGAGTTAGCGTGAAAACAGCCTGGATTTTGACAGCTTAGCTCTGATCAGTTTATCTTTGGACAGCTTATCTTTGTTAATGCTAACTTTGGACAGTCTAACTTTTCACAGCTTAACTTGGACTGACAAGATGCCAGTCCTACTAAGCTTTTTAAAATCACTATGTTTGGTCGTTTTTTCTTGCTTCAAGCATCAGTTTTGCTGTTCGCTCTGCTTGAAGGGCAAAGGTTTCTAATCGAGCATTAACTATTTGTGGATATGCGTTTCCGTCTGTTTCAATAGTTAAAAATGGGATTGTCATTTTTCCATTAAAAAGCTTGGAAAGTTCATAATTTGGGTTTACCATTTTTTCAGCAAAGATTTTATTCTCTACTTTCATTTCTGGAACGGAAACCGCTTCGGTTAATCGAGTTGGCATACAGCCGAAGGGACCCAAATTAATAACACCGCAATATTTATCGAATGTTTCGTGGAGGGCAACTCCGAGAGTAAGCCCCGGCTCGCCCTTGTATTCCAATGGAACGATGTGCTTGCTTCGATTGAGCAGCGCTTCAACATCGGTTTTGCTGTATTGATAATAACTAGATTTAGTAAGGATTTTTTTAATGCGATATTCAGCATAATTCATATATGCTTTGCGAACTTTCCTTTCATAGCGATTCTTTTTCGATGCAGAAGGCTCAAGCAATTCAAGTTTTAAAAGATAATCAACGTAGTAAATCCATTCGCTAATATAAGCATCTTTAACGATAAAGCCTTGTTTTGCAAATTTTCGATTTAGCCATTTATGTGAAAAACCATCGCGGCGGCAAAAGATTTCACCACAAAGAGCAATATATTTCGAGTCCTCAATGGGAATGCGGGCTGGGATTTTGTTTTTTATAATGCTTGAAAAACGATTCAGCGCATGAAATACTTTTTTTGGATTATGCTCAAAAACGTTTAGCAATTTTTTAAATTCTCTGCTAAAAATCTCAATTCCCTTTTTTGGGTTTTTTGCGTTTGCCAAAATCGCAGTTCGAATGTCTTCCAAAACATCAGCAATCATAAGGGCTTGAATTCCGCGTGAAGAAAATTTTGCTCCCAAGCCGGCAAAACCATCTTCGTTCATTAAGACAAGCTGAGTAACGTTTTTCAAGCGTCTGCGTCTAATTAAATCGCGAATGAAAACTGGATATTGACCAAGTCGGCAATTCCCAGCGCCTTGGACAATGAAAAAGACAAAATACTTGCTTTCATTGTGGTTTTCAATGTAATCCATCATCGAGCCGACAAGCAAAATAAGTGGCAGGCACTCTTTACCGCTTGTGTTGGCGCGTCCACAACGAAGGACGTCCGGATTCCCTTCCATCGCTGCCACAGCGTTAAACCCAAAGCCACGCATCATAGCAGCAAACATTTCGCTACTCAAATCTCCCATCGAAGGAATGAGTATAGTAACTCGCTTGTCGTTTAAAGGAATTTTCTCTCCTTCGGAGCTAATAAAATACATTTCCTCGTTTTCGCTGATTAGCTCTGCCGCTTTAAAGTCGCTGTAATCGTTATCTTTAATCGTTTGGGAGAGCTTGCGGTAGTTCTTTATAATGTCGAGAACTGCGTCAATCCGTGTATTTATACCAGCGTCTGCGGTATGACCATCAAGTTCAAGCGTCAGCGAGGGTTTTGTTCCCATAATAGAGCGAAATGTGTTCATTATTAAAGAATCGGGGGCGCAGGAAAAATTAGAAATATAAGTAGAAAAAAGCTGCGGGTTTGCCTTCACAACTTTTGCGGATTTTAAAATCTTTTTGCCACCTTCCCAATACTGATTGTCGTCAATAGTTTGATTGTGAAAATCAAGCATATCATAAGGAATGGTGAAAATGCCGCGTGAAGCAAATTTGCGTGGAATTCCTTTATTTGCAAAATCAGAAAAAGAGTTATAGGTCCGGCCGATTAGAACCATTGCAATTTCGTCTGGGTTTTCTTCTAATCTTTTTAAAAGTTGCTTTCCGATTTCAAGCAATTCATTTTGAAAAGCTATTTGCATTTTTATAGCAAACCGAAAGGCTTCTCGCGTTTTGCTTTCATCGAAAAAACCGATTTTTTTTGCAATGCTAATAAAAGCATCTTCTTCACTTGCCCAGCCTTTGGCAAAGTCAAGCGTTGGGGTTAGGATTTTATTTTGCAAATCGTAATCTTTAAATGCCTGTTTCAAATAAAGTGGCTCCCCAGAAAGCAAGGCACAGGTGCAGTTGAAATCTTTGCGCTGGCTCTCGTTTTCAACATACATTTCCAAAATATTTGGAATGAAGTAATAATCCAAATTCTTTAGCAATAAATTGTGAAAAAAGCCAAGCGAGAGCTGGCAGGGAAAGCAAAAAGCTGTATTCTCCCGTTCCAAACCCTTTTCGGAAATCTCGTCCGCAAGAATAACTTTATATCCAATTTGAGTGAAAAAATTATAATAAAGCGGAAAAATTGTGTGCGTGTGAAAAGATTGGCTAATCCCAATAGTTTTTGCGTTTTCTTTCAAATCAACTTTTGGGGCGTATTTATTGAACATCAAATCTTGTCGGACTTTTACAAAGTCGTAATCATCGCTGTTGATTGAGCTTTTACTAACAATATTATAATATTTATTGCAAACACCGCCGAAGGGATAATTTTTTCCTTGCACCTCAATTAAGTTTATTGTGCATTGCAAATCGCATTTTTCTTTTCCACCGCGGCAGATAAAAGGTTTTTTATAAACGACATCTCGAGCAGCAAGCTCAAGAAGTGAAAATTTTTTTTCTTCAAGAAAGCCAAGCTCAAGCTTTTCAATTACCTCAAGAGCAACGCCGAAAGCTCCCATAAGCCCAGGCTCGGGCGGCACAATTATTTTTTTCCCAGTCAAAGCAGCCATAGCAATGGGAATGGCTCTATTATAGCAGACTCCTCCCTGCATAAAAATTTTGTCGCCAATCACGCGATTTCCTTTCACGCGATTGACGTAATTTAAGCAAATAGAATAGACAAGCCCGGCAAGTATGTCGTTCAAATTAATATTTTCGTGCAGCGCGGTTTTTATATCCGAGCTAATGAAAGCAGCGCATTGGTCGCTAAAATTTGGTGGTTGCTTCCCTTGCATTGCAAGAGCTTCAATATCCTCGACTGCAACGTTAAGCGATTCAAAGGCAGCTTCCTCGATAAAAGAGCCTGTGCCTGCCGAGCATGCTTCGTTCATTGCATAATCTGCTGGAACTTTATTTACGATAAAAGTATATTTTGCATCTTGTCCGCCAATTTCAAAAATAGTGTCTACGTCCTTATCAAAATAAACCGCTGCGCTTGCGTGAGCAACGATTTCATTTATTACCGCTTCTGTCAAGGCGTGTAAACCAGCGATATGCCTGCCAGAGCCTGTTGTCCCAAGCCCAATTATTTTTATTCCTACGGGAAGCTGATCGAGTAAAGCGCGATAGCAATTTTTTGAAGCTTCGATTGGATCGCCGTGTGTGTAAAGATAAACAGAGGCAAGAATTGCTTGGTCGGAGCGCCGAACTAAAACAGCTTTTGTTGTGGTCGAGCCTACGTCAAGTCCCAAAACGCAAATATCTCCTTCTTTCCCTTCTGCTCTCTCAAATTCTTTGAATTTTACTAAATTTTTGTATTTTTCAAGAGACTTATGGAAAGTGAAAGAGCTTGTGTTTTTTGAAAACAATGCGCTTCGCTCCAAAGGGGCAACCTCATTATTCATTGCGTAAATAGCGGCGCCAAGTGCTTCAAAAGAGGTGGATTGCTCTGAGATTTGAATGTCGCAGCCCTTTTCTTTTAAAAATCTCATTACAGCGTCATTCTTTGTAACTCCACCAATGGCAAGCACTTTCCCCTGTTTCATTTTTTTTAAAAGCTCTTCAACTTTTTCAGCCATCATAAGCGCTAAACCAGAGCTAACGTTTGCTTTGTCAATACCTTTATTTAATGCGTGTGTGCAGTCGGATTTGCAAAAAACGGAGCAACGTCCTGAAACTTTGTATGGTTCGGCATTTCCAGCTAACTTTACTGCCTCGCCAAGCTCAAGATTCATTCTCTTAATTTGCTGGAGAAAAAATTCACCCGTTCCAGATGCACACTGATTTTTTGATATTACGTTAGAAATTCGTCCTTCTTCGTCTAAAACATAGCTGAGAAAGGTTTCAGCACCGAGTGTGATTATTGAAGAAAAATCCTTATTTGGATATAAATAATTATAGCTTATTTCCGTAGCCTCAGGCTCAGAAATTGTGGATAGCTTTACTAAATCGCGAAATTTCCTACCCGTTATAGCAAAAAGCGTTTCATTTTCAGGGTAATCCTTTATAAGCTCTAAAAAAGTTTCTATTGGCTTTCCAGAATGAGCTTTCCATTCTTTTTTATTAATTTTTATATTGCCATTAATTCGATTAAGCTCTACTAAAGAAATTGATGCCGCTCCAATACAAAGACCAACAGCTTTTTTCATTTATATTTACCTTTTAACATACTTTGTTTTAACTAAAATATCTGTGTTAAAGTAATAAAAACTTAAAAACAGATTCTTTCTTTTATTAAAATTGAATTATATAATTTACTAAAAATTCTTGAAATAAGAAAAAGCAAGATTTAAGCAAGTGATAGCTCAAAAATTAGCTTTTCCAGCTGGGCAAAAAGAAATGCTTGTTTTTATAATTAAAAGAAAAATATCAATAAATTCCCTCAATATTTTTGATTTTGAAAAAAAACAGTTAAATTGTAATATTCATAAAATCAATATGGAATAATTATAAGATAATTAGTTTTGTTACAGTTAACACAGGAGATTATGGAAAATAATTTTACTCAGAAGGGATTGCCAGAAAACTCATACAGGGAGCTTCAGCAGGGCGAGGAATATATTCCCGTAATACCTGCTAATAAAATAATTCCAGAAGTAACCTATTGGTCGGTATTTTGGGGTTTGTTTATGGCTCTTATTTTTTCAGCTGCCGCTGCTTATAGTGGCTTGAAAATTGGGCAAGTTTTCGAGGCAGCTATTCCAATTTCAATTCTCGCGGTGGGACTTTCAACTTTTGCAAAAAAGAAGAACTCACTTAGCCAAAATGTTATAATTCAATCTATTGGTGCCTCATCTGGAGTGATCGTTGCTGGCGCCATTTTCACAATACCCGGTCTTTATATTTTAAAATTAGACGTAAGCTTTTTTCAAGTTTTCCTTTCGTCTTTGCTTGGTGGCTTTCTCGGAATTCTTTTTCTAATTCCGTTTAGAAAATACTTTGTAAAAGATATGCATGGGAAATTCCCTTTCCCCGAGGCAACTGCTACAACAGAAATTTTAATCACCGGAGAAAGAGGCGGAAAGCAAGCTGGAGTCCTTATTGTGAGCGGACTTATAGGCGGTTTTTATGATTTTATAATCACCTCGCTTGGCTGGTGGTCAGAGGTTGTTACTACTCGAATGTTTGCCTTTGGCGAAGGCATTTATAACGATTTCAAGCTGGTTTTCAAAATCAATACGCTTTCTATGATTTTTGGCCTTGGCTATATTATCGGATTAAAATTTGCTACAATTATTTGCGCCGGCTCTTTCCTTTCCTACTTTGTGATGATACCTTTGATTAATCAAATTGGTGGGATAGTCGCAGGTCCAGATGGAACGAACTTTTTTGCAAATATGGGCGCCGAGCAGATTTTCAGGGATTACGTCCGCCACATCGGTATCGGCGGAATTGCTATGGCTGGGGTTATCGGAATTTTAAAATCTTCGAAAATAATCGGAAGTGCTTTTTCACTTGCTTTTAATGAAATATTTGGCAAAAAGAAAACCTCCGGAGAAGAAACCCCAAGAACGCAAAAAGATATGAAAATCACTTTTAACGTCATTTTTATTCTTTTAACAGTTATTGCAATTTTTATATTTTTACTTGCAGGAGTGCATTTAACCTTAACTCACGCAATAATTGCCTTGCTCGTTGTGGTGATTATTTCATTTTTATTCACAACAGTTGCAGCAAATGCAATCGCAATTGTAGGGACAAACCCAGTTTCCGGTATGACATTGATGACGCTAATTCTTTCTTCTTTCATTTTAGCAAAAGTCGGTCTGACTGGAAATCAAGGCATAGTCAGTGCGTTAATCATCGGTGGAATTGTTTGCACTGCGCTTTCAATGGCTGGTGGTTTTATTACAGACCTTAAAATTGGCTATTGGCTCGGCAATACTCCTTATAAGCAAGAGTCTTGGAAATTCCTTGGGACAATAGTATCAGCGGCGACTGTTGGGGCAGTAATTTTGATATTGAACGAAACTTATGGCTTTAGTCCAGATAACGTAAATCCACTTGCGGCACCGCAGGCAAATGCGATGGCTGCCGTGATTCAGCCTTTGATGTCGCCAGATGCTCAAATTAATTGGATTTTATATTTGGTTGGAGCTATAATCGCTTTAATCGTTAATGCTGTTGGGATTACTCCGCTTGCCTTTGCACTCGGTATGTATCTTCCGCTTGAGCTTAATACTCCGCTACTTGCGGGTGGACTTGTTGCTTATTTTATTAAATCTTCAAGCAAGGACGATGCTTTAAATCAAGCACGTTATCAACGAGGAACTTTGATTGCATCTGGATTTATCGCAGGTGGCTCGCTTTTCGGAGTAATTGGAGCATTGCTAAGATTTCTTGGGCTTGACTTATTTAATCAAGGCTGGCAAGCGACTACTGGTGCTGAGGCATTGGCAATTATTATGTTTGCTTTGCTTATTGTCTATATTGTTTGGGATTCTTTAAGAGCAAAAGTAAATCAATAAAGAATGAATGAAAAGCTAAAAACAACGATTAAATATAGCTTTACAATAATTCTGATTATCGCGTCTGCTTATTTAGCTTTAAAAGACGTTGAATTAATAAAGCTATATGAGACAATAGTTTCAGCAAATTATTTGTGGGTGCTTTTGCCAGTTCCGGTTATTTTGCTATCACATTGGGTTCGAGCATTGCGATGGAAAACAATGCTCAGCCCAATTATTAAATCCGCTTCTACTTGGAATTTGTTCTCCGCGGTTATGATTGGATACGCAGCTAACAATGTAATACCTCGCGGAGGAGAGTTGCTTAGACCTTATGTCGTTAGCAAAAGAGAAAAAATTTCTTTTTCAAGCACCTTTGCAACTATAGTAGTAGAGAGAATTATTGATGTAATTGCTCTTATTTTGATTTTTGCTGCTGTCTTTTTCTTTTTCAGGGAACAGATCGTTAATTCCCTGCCCGAATTAGATGCTAATAAAATAGTTCTGCCCACAATAGTATTTGCCCTCGCCCTTTTGGTTAGCCTATATCCACCAATAGTTCGTTTTTTACTGAAAACTTTTATTAAGCCATTTTCAAAAAAGTATTTCGAGGAACTTAATAAAATTTTCGATAAATTTACAAAGGGTTTTGAGGTAATACGCTCTCCAAAGCAATACTTGCGATTAACTTACGAATCTATTTTGATTTGGCTTTTTTACACAATCCCGCTTTACATAATGTTTTTTGCTTTTGATTTTAAAATTGACTATGCCTTGGGTTTTGATGATGCAATTTTACTGATAGTGGTTTCTGGGATTGGCACTGCTATCGCACCAACGCCAGGCGCGGTTGGTGTTTTTCACTTTTTGATTACCAACACCATGGTAAGGCTTTACGGCATAGCACCAGAGATAGCACTTGCTTATGCGACAGTTACTCACGGCATAAATTATTTAATTCAGGTTATTCCAGGCGCCTTATTTTTCTTACGCGAAAACATTAAAAAAATTCCTAAAAAAGAGGACTTAAATTCCATGTAACGCTTCCGATTCATGAAGGAAAAGATCTACCACACTTCGAATTGTGGCATATCTGCGTAACTCCTTCCCAAATTCAGCTTAGGAAGGAGAAGAGAGAAAGAATGTCCCCCGCTGGCGGGGGATACTGGACTGTTCTGTGTTTTCTCCTCCTTTCAAAACCCCCTCCTTCCAAAATTGAATTTTGGAAGTAAATTTTCTTCCCAAATTCAGCTTGGAAAAAAGAAACAGCGTAGAGATGGACTCCACCTCGAAGGTGGAGTCCATCTGGAAAATCAAGACTATATTCCTAATTCAATGCCGAAAAAGAGGTTACGCTCTGCGGCAGGGAAAAAGTCCTTGCCTTCACCACCAGCAGCGTAAATCCTGTTTAGCAAGTTGTTGATTTGAAGCTGAAGCCTAATTGCTTGAAAATCCAATATGTTTTTAAAAGTATATGAAAAATCGGCATTTACAACGAAGTATGAATCAAGGACGTTGTCCGAGTAATAACCCGACATATAATCGTTTTTCAAATGATTAATTATCCTGCTGTCCTTTGTAATCAAATCGCCAAAATTGTCAGTGCGAGAGTTCCCAAGATATTTGCCTTTAATGGAAGCAAAAAAATCATTTAGATTATAATTAAACATAATGTTTGCCATAAGACTTGGAAAGCCCGCTATTTCATTATCTTTCAGAGAAATAGCTTCTCCTTGGTTTGTAATAAAATCGTATTCAATAATTCGATTTCTGCTAAATGTTGCGTTTGCACTTAAACTCAGATAGCTATCAACTTTTTTGTAAAGGAAACAAGCAGCGTCAAGCTCGAGTCCATAGTGCAAGGTTTTTGGCGCATTTCCGTCAATTGGCTCGCCAAGAATGTCGAGCTGTCCGCTTTTTACAAGCTCATCAAAGTATTGCATCCAATAAAAATTTGCTCCAAAAGTAAAATTATCCCTGCCGTAGTTCCCGCCTAATTCAAAATTTAGCATTTTTTCTGGCTTTGCAAGTGGTTTTGAAAAATCAAAGAGCTTATTTCCTTGCTCGTCAATTGTTGCCTCAAAAAGTGGAGTGGCACCAGAATAAGCATCGCTTGCGGGATATAAACTACTCATACGCGGCTCATGAGAAGTCCAAGCCAATAGTGAATAAAGGCTTATGTTGTTATCAAAAAAGTAGGTCGCTCCTATTTTCGGATTGAAGAAAAGATGATTTACGTTAAAAATTTCTCCACTTCCGCTTACTGTTTCGCCGTCCTGATTCAAATAGCTTGTGAAAAAATTACCACTTTTTTCCTTTTCTATTCCATAACGATTATGAACGAGCTGCAATTCAAACGACATAGCGAGTTTTTTTGAAAATTCATATCTTTCCCTTGCAAAAACGGAAAAAATATCGCGAATTCCATTGAGTTCATAAATCTTATAATCTGGATTGTAATTTTCTGGCAGTTTATCAGCATAAGCCACTTTCCCCCAATGATTTGAGCGATGAAAACGAATTTCAGTTCCAAAGGTTAATTCTCCGCCGCTGTGCTTGAAAATCATTCGCGGAATCCAGCCAATTTGCTTATTGCTCACGTTTGCTTTAATAAGAGCATTGGTCGGGTTTTCGCTTAAGTTAAACCCTTGCTCACTTGTAATTCTGAGTGTAGTGCTGTCTGCCCAGGAAGCATCGTAATCGTAATAGCCATCGCCGGTATAATAAAACAGTGCGGATTTTAGCAGAGCGTTTTCAGAAATTTTCCAATCGTTCAAGATTTCGTAGTGAGGCTGCGTAAAGCCTTCTAACTCTTGCTCGCGGCGTTCAGTGAAATAGCTGATATTAGTTCCAGTTGCATCGTATTGCCAATCTGATGGGTTTTTCCTTCTCAACTTTTTATCTTTGATATAGCTTTTTGGAACGCCAGCATAAACAAGAGCGTCTTTAATAGGTCCACCGAAAACGTTTATTTGCGTTGTTAAATTTTTAGAAAACTTTATAGCACTGAGAAAAAAGCTATTCATTTCAGTCCACGATCTGTCGCGATAGCCAAGCGAATTTATTCTGGAAAGCCGCCCATAGAAAGCAAAATCATCAACTATTCCAGAGGAAATCTCTAAGGAGAATTTGCTTACTCTGTTTTGAAAAATGGCATTATCGTCATCGTCAGCAAATTGCTGAACTCCAATTCCTGAGAACAGCTTAACTCCTTTTGTATTAACAAAGTTTGAGGTTAGCATATTTATACTTCCTCCAATCGATGCAGAGCCATAATTAGTTAAGCCCGCACCTCTTTGCACTTGAATAAGCTCCACATTGGAGCTAATATCTGGAAAATCAATCCAAAAAACTTGATGATCTTCGGGCCCGTTTTGTGGAATTCCATTGATTAAAACGGAGATTCTAATTTGGTCGAAGCCGCGCATCGTCAGATTTGAATAGCCGATGTCGTTTCCGTTTTGCGAATAAGATGTTATTGAGGGCATCCAGCTTAAAAGCTTGGGAACGTCTTGGACGGTATAAAAATTGCTCAATTCAATTTTTGACATTTCAGAAAAGGGAACCCCGCTAATCCCTTCTATTGCTCTTGTGGTGGTTACTGTGATGCTTGGCGCTTGATAAACTTTTGCACTGTCGGCAAGTTCATCGGAAACTGAGGCATTTTGTCCTTTTAAAAGGAAAAACGAAGCGAAAAAGATTAGTATTGCATTAAATAATAGTTTGTTAAACATAACTGCTCCTTTTTAGAAAATAAATAATATTTTCCGTGGGGTCGAGTGAGCAGAAAGTAGGTGATAATTTGAGAGGAATTTTCCGTTTTCCCTACGCCAGTATTATCTGTCTCAGGTTCGAAGAGTTTTCTCTCAGCCCTACTATTTTGCAGAGCACCTCCAACGGTTCTTCTAATTTATAACAAAATATTTTAAAATGCAAATTGTTCTATTATTTTCTTTTGTAAATTTTGAAAAAAAAGATGAAAGTCGTCTTTTAACAACTTTCAGTCTCGCCATTGACTTTAAGCTTAATTATCTCAATCACTTCTAAGCCTTCCTCGTCAACAGCTTTTACAGCTATGTTGTGCGTTCCGGGCTTGAATTTGTTTTTTTGCTTGCCAGATTTATCAAGTAAAATTTCCGCTTTAAAGCTGTCTTCTTTTTTGTAATCCCAATCCCAAGCAAAGATTTCGATTTTTGTATCTGCTTTTGCTGTAAATTCAATTTCACGCAATCCTTTCGAATCGCTGCCTAAATCCTTGAAATCGACTGTCAGATTGGGTTTTTTAGCAATAGCAACAATTTTATCTACTGGAATAAGCTCAATCGCTGCCCCAATTTCGTTTTTTATTTTTGCTACTTCATTTATGCTGGCTTTTGAAAAACTAAATGCGATGATGTATCCAATTGGCTCGCCCTTTTCTTTCCTTTGTTCATACTGCTTTGGCTCGTTTATTTGACAGGAAGATAAAAAGTTTTTTACAACATTAATTCCAACGTTATCAGAGCGTTTGACTTGAATAGGAGTGCCGTCTTTCGTTTTCCCATCGAAACCAAAATCCGCTCCCTTTTTGCCTTGCGGGATGCCTCCAAATTGCGTAATTATCCAGCTTTCAAATTCAAAAGCATCTTTATAGCGAAGCGTATCGTAATCGTATTTATGCAGTGTAACAGTAAAAGGAGGCGAAAACAAGCCCTGTTGTTTATTAAGTC
>JAAYJM010000226.1 GCA_012522895.1 Ignavibacteria bacterium | reverse complement strand
CAAAAAAACGCTGTCAATTCTTTATTTTTTATTAAATTTCTGTCTCATTACCGTTTCATTTAATAGTTTTGTATATTGCTTTAACATTAATATATAATTTTCATATATGTTTGAATTAATAAAAACTGACAAAAACTCTAAAGCAAGAGCTGGACTGCTGCGAACTGATCATGGAGAAATCGAAACGCCGATATTTATGCCAGTAGGAACGCAAGGGACAGTGAAAGCGATTGACCAGCGAGCTTTAAAAGAAATAGGCGCCCAAATCATACTCGGAAACACATACCACCTTTACTTGCGTCCCGGAACCGAAGTATTAAATGAATTTGCGGGCTTGCAAAATTTTATGAACTGGGACAAGCCTCTCCTTACGGACAGCGGCGGATATCAGGTTTTTTCACTTCAAGATTTGAGAAAAATCAAAGAAGATGGTATTGAGTTTAAATCGCATATTGATGGCTCGCTGCACTGGTTTTCTCCAGAAAAAGTTGTGGAAATCCAGCAGATTATCGGATCCGATATTATGATGCAGCTCGATGAGTGCATTCATTATCCTGCTTCCTTTTCCGATGCTAAAAAAGCAGTGGGACGGTCAACCCGCTGGGCAAAAGCTTCACTTGATTATTTTAAAGAGAGCCAAGACAAACACCCAAAAAAACAGCATCTTTTCGCAATAGGACAGGGTAGCGAGTATAAAGAGTTAAGAAAAATTTCACTTGAAGAAAATTGTGCCTTTGATTTTGATGGTTTTGCAATCGGTGGTCTATCGGTTGGCGAGCCAACGGAAATAATGTATGATATTGTCGACTTTTCTACTGATATTATCCCTCAAAATAAGCCGCGATACTTGATGGGAGTGGGAACACCAGAAAATATTTTGGAGGCAATCGAAAGAGGAGTCGATATGTTTGATTGCGTGCTTCCAACTCGAAATGCTCGCAACGGACAGCTTTTTACAAGTAATGGAAAAGTCAATATCAAAAATTCTAAATACAAATTTGAAAAAAAGCCTATTGATGAGAGCATTTGCTCTTGGGCATCGAATAATTTCTCACTCAGCTACTTGCGCCATCTTTTTATTTCTAAAGAAATCCTTGGCTTGCAATTAAGCACCTACCATAATCTTGCCTTTTATCTTTGGCTCACAAAAACAGCGAGGGAGAAAATTTTAAAAGGAGAGTTCTTAGCTTGGAAAAAAGAATTTTTAGAGAAATATGGTTCAAAAGATTAAATTTTTTATATTTTTGTAATATATAAGACAAGTAAATCAAATTATTATTAATATTAAGGATTTAAAATGCTTTTTTTCCCATTAGAATTAAATGCTTTTATGCCACCAGCCGGCGGACAGGGTGGAGACTCAGGCAGCGGTATGATTATGACCCTTGTTATGTTTGGCGCAATTATTCTTATCATGTATTTTTTAATGATAAGGCCGCAGCAGAAACGCCAAAAAGAGCATCAGAAGATGCTTAACGAACTGCACAAGGGCGATAAAGTGATTACCAACGCTGGTATTCACGGCACAATTTCAGATATTGATGGCAATACTTTCGTTGTGCAGATTGCAGATAATGTAAAAATTACTATCGAAAAAAGTGCTGTCGCAGCTAGAAAATAAATGAAATGTTGTCGCATTTATTTATACAAAATTTTGCGTTAATTGAAAAAATTGATTTGAATTTTGCGCCCGGTCTCAACATAATTACTGGTGAGACCGGTGCCGGAAAATCAATAATGATTGATGCCCTTCAGCTTGCATTGGGAGAGCGTGCTTCAAGCGATTTTATACGAGCTGGAGAGCGAAAAGCGATTATAGAAGCAACTTTCCAGCTTCATCCTTCCCATCGAATTTTTGAACTATTAAAAAATGAAGATTTAGATCTTGAGGATAGCTCGCTCATTCTTCGGCGTGAAATTTCGAGTAAAGGTAGTTCTCGCTCTTTTATAAATGATACTCCTGTTCAGCTTTCCTTTCTTAAACTTGTTGGGGACTTATTAGCAGATTTTCATGGACAGCATCAGCACCAGCTCTTGCTTCGCAAAGAATACCACATTAAAATTCTTGATAATATTGCAGATTTGAATGAAAAAAAGAGCTGTTATCAAAAAAATTTCAGCAAAATTCAAAGCTTAATTGAGCAGCTAAAACAATTAAAAGCTAAGGAAAGTGAAATCAAGCTTAAGCAGAGCCAGTATGAATTTGAGCTATCTGAAATTAAGAGAATTGCCCCCAAGGAAAATGAATCCGATGATTTAGAAAAGCAAATTAGAATAATGGAAAACTCGGAACAGCTTTTCACCTTATCGAAAGAGCTTCAAAGCTTACTTTCCCAGGGAGACGCTTCCGCAAGAGCTAATCTTTTAAAGTCATTGAAAATATTAGAGCAAATTTCTGCTATCGACCATAGCTTTGACGTGCATATAAAAGAGTGTAACTCCGCAATCATTTCTATTGACGAGATTTCAAGCTTTGCTAATAATTATTTGCAAAATCTTTTTTTCGAGCCAGCGCTGCTTGACGCAATGCGAGAGCGGCTGCTGCTTTTAAAAGGTTTACAAAAAAAATACGGCTCGCTTGAAATAGCTATTCAGCGGGTTGACGACTTGGAAAAGGAGCTGAAAATGATTGTTAATTTTGATGAGGAAATTAAGGCTAAAGCACTGGATATTTTAAATTTAAAAATAGAACTTGGCAAGCAAGGCGAGGAGATTTCAAAAATTAGAAAAGATGTCGCAAAAAATTTTGAAAAATCTATTGAAGATTATCTAACATATCTTGGTATTTCACACCCCCAATTCAAAGTAACAATAAATCAAGAAAAAATTGAAAATTCAATTGAAAATATAAAATCAAAAGAATCTTTGGAGCTTGTAAATATTGATGGAAAGCAAGTTTCTGTAATTATAAATGAAAAAGAATATAAAGCGTTTTCAGACGGAATTGATTTAGTAGAATTTTTTATTTCAACAAATAAGGGAGAAATTCCAAAACCGCTTGTGCAAGTTGCCTCGGGCGGCGAGGTGTCCCGAATTATGCTCGCTTTAAAAAACATTATTGCAAAAAGCGATGAGCTTAATCTCTTGATCTTCGATGAAATAGACAGTGGCGTAAGCGGCAGAATTGCGGCAAAAGTAGGCAGAGCAATGAAAAACCTAACTAATCACCATCAAGTCATTGCAATAACGCACCTTGCGCAAATAGCCGCTTACGCTGATTTGAATATATTTGTCGAAAAATTTGAGCAGGGCAATGCCACATTTACCAAGCTCAACCTTTTAAATGAAGATGAAAAGATTATTGAACTTGCCCGCCTTTTAAGTGGTGAAAATATTACGGACAGTTCAATCGAAGCAGCAAAGCACTTGCTTATTAGCAGTTCTTAACGCTGTTCCATTCAAATTAAAACGACCTTCCTTCTTCCAGATCGCAATTCAAAAGCAAAAAAACAATTAAATTTGTAGTAAAATCATTAAATTTGAAAATAAGTTTTTACGAATGGCTATGAAAAAAGTATTTTTAATTTTTATCGCAATCACTTTTGTTTCTTGCTCTACTTTGAAAAAGCAAGACCTAGGTGCAGTTAGCAGCTTTTCATCAGTTGAGTGCAGCAAGTATAGATCATATATAATTAAAGGGAATTTTTTAAGCGAAACAGAAAAAGAAACTCAATCGGCTCAAATTTCCGTAAACATTGCTTCCCTTGACTCGATTCAGCTCACTGTGAGCGCAATTTTTGGCATTCCAGTTGGATACTTCTCCGCAAATAAAGATTATTTTTCTATTTACAATATTTTAGAAAATAGCCTTTACGAAGGAAGTCCAAGCGAAGCTAATATAAAGCGAGTAATCAACTTAGAGCTTTCTTATTTCGATTTGCTTTCAATTATAAAATCCACAACTGCTTTTTCTTTCAAGGATTATCAAGAAGATCCAAGCGTAGAAAACCTTTTTAGATATAGCAAAAATGCGGATTTTGTAGATTTCGCTTTTTTCTCAAATCAATTCAATTTAAAGCAATACCAACGGAAGAATAGAGACGGGAAAATAGTTTTTGACGTCCTTTTCAGTGATTTTGTGGAGCATGGGGCTTGCAAAATGGCAAAAAAAATTATTATAGATTTTCCGCAAAATAAAATAAAAGCATGGCTTAACTTTGATAAAATTGAAGAGGTTAACGGCTTTGAAAAGCAATTCCGATTGAAAGTCCCAAATTCTATAAACAGAATAAATATAGATGAATTAGATTGAAATTAAGTTTGCAAATATTTTTTCTGATTTTTTTAAACGGACTTGCGCTTTCGCAGGTTGATTCTGTTTTTTTAAACACAGAGCAGTTATTAGAAAAAGCAATTAAAATTGATACTGTTCTGGAAAAAAAAGAATCCAGCTCTGGCATTGATTCCATTATTCAGTTTTCAGCACAAGACACAGTCAGCTTCATTTTCAAATCAAAAAAAATGCAGATGAGCGGAGACGCAAAGCTTAACTATAAAACTCAAAAACTTAACGCTGAATTTATAGAAATCGACTTTAACGAATCCACTTTGAAAGCCGAGGGGAGAAAAGACTCCACAAATAAATCTATTGGTTTCCCAAGTTTTACAGATAAAAATGAAAATTACGTTGGTAGCAAAATTGAGTTCAACTTCAGAACCCAACGTGGGAATATTGTGCTTGGCGAAACCGAGCTAAACGAGGGCTTTTACTTCGGAAGTAAAATCAAGAAAATAAGCGAGAGCGAGCTTTTCGTAAAAGACGGTTGCTTTACTACTTGCGATGCCCCGCATCCACACTACTATTTTGGATCCCCGATGATGAAAGTTGTTGCTAACGACAGAGTTTTTCTCGACCCAATAATTTTTTACATAGAAGATTTACCTGTTTTTGTCGTCCCATTCGGACTATTTTTTCCAACAAAAGGAGGAAGACAGTCTGGAATAATGATACCATCTTTTTTCTTTTCAAAAAGCAGAGGAGTTGTGCTTGAAAATTTTGGACTTTTTTTGAGTTTGAGCCAGTATTATGATACGAAATTTTTAGTGGATTTTTACTCAAAAGGTGGCTATATGTTAAAAAATAGGACACGCTGGAAATTGCTAAATTATCATGATGGCTATTTTAATTTGGACTATGGGAAAGTGCGCTTCGACCCCGATGATGAATATTCTACAAATTGGAGTTTCCAACTAAGCCACAATCACAACATATCTCCACAGGATAAAATTGTTGCATACTTAAACTTTTCCTCGCAAAATTACAATAAAAACACATCTACAAATATTTACGAAAGAATTCAGCAGGACATAACTTCAAACGCTTCATACACAAGCAGTTTCGATAATGGAACGTCCTTTTTTATAAACTACTCGCGCAATCAAAACATTATCGATAATACTTACAGCCAAAGTGGCGGTGCAACTTACTCGATACCTCAGCTTTTTCCGCTAAGAAGTTTATTTTCAAGAAAAAATTGGTTGAGCGATGTCTCCTTCACTTATAGAGCAAATGCTAATTGGAACGAAGCAAAAACGATGAGCGCGGGCCCCGACACATCTTACAGGATAAAAGCTCAAAGAAAAATATCGCACTCCCCCTCGATTTCTATATCACCCAAGCTTGGCTATTTCACTCTCAGTCCATCGCTTAACTTTAATGCGAATAATTACTTTAAAAAAATCAAAAGGGAATTTGACCCAAGCGATTCAAGCATAATAGAAAGGAGTGAAAATGGCTTTTTTACAGAATATAATTTTTCTGCCGCCTTATCCTTATCTACACGGCTGTATGGAATTGCAAATCCAAGAATTTGGGGTGTAAATTCACTAAGACACACATTTCAGCCAACTTTTTCACTTTCTTGGACACCAGATTTATCTGACAAAAAGTTTGGTTTTTACGACTCATATTTTGACGAAAGGCACAATCAAGAAATTATTTATTCTGTTTACGAGTTAGACGGCGGAGGAATTGCTTCCAGACAGCTTTCTCAGTCTCTTTCATATAGTTTTTTAAATAGTTTCGAGGCGAAAATTGCTCAAGATACCGCGGCAGATAAAGTGGTGGAGCTGCTTCGCTTTACTCTTAATGGCTCGTATAATTTTGCAGCGGATTCGCTTCGTTTTAGCGATATGAATGTGAATTTTAGAACTCCTAACATTTGGAATATGAACTTGAACGGTGGTGCTGCATTTACTTTCTATGACCAAGATAAAAGAGCAATCGGTCAAACAAGCGAAACTTATGCGAAGGTAAATCGCTTTTTAATTAATGAAGGAAAAGGAATTGCTCGTCTTACAAATTTTAATTTACAGCTTTCCAGCTCTTTTTCTTCAAGCGGAAGTAAAAGTCCCGGGACATTTGCAAGTGAAAGCCAAGAAGTTGAAAAAACTGAAGAACTTGCTTTGGGAGATAGATTTACGCGCCGTTATGAGTATACGGGCTATGAAAATGATTTATATGGAGATAGCTCGCCCGGTTATTCTAATTTGAATATCCCTTGGAATTTATCATTGAGCTTAAATTTTAGATACTCGCATTTTTTACTGAACAGCATTCAAAGGGATTTGACGGCAAACGCAAGTTTTTCCTTCAATCTCACTCGGACTTGGGCATTCCAAACAAGCACGAGCTATGATTTTATTGACAAGGAATTTTTATCTCCGATCATAACCATCACAAAGGATTTGCATTGCTGGCAACTTTATTTTCAATGGTATCCAATTGGCTATAGCCAAGGATTTTATTTAAGATTTTCTATAAAAGCGCCCCAACTTCAAGATCTAAAATTAGAAAAGAGAAACAATCCAATAGTTAGATAAGCTTCAAAAGGAGGTGGAAAGCTAAGTCATCGGAACTCTTGCAAGTTTTGAAGAGCAAGGATACTTATCAGCACAAATTAAAATCAGCTATTTTATCCCCACTAAGTAATTATTTTACAAACAAATAGTAGATAAGGGAAAAACGCAAAGATCTGTCCAACTTATTGTTAGCCTGGGTAAACTTGGGTGCAGGAGAAATAATATAATCTATTAACAAAAGCCAAACATTTGGATTTTTGGCTAAGGTTAATTGCAATAGTCAACATTTAATCTGGTAGACCGAGTTTGTTTTTGATAATTTTCTACTCGTTAGACATTTCTTTTAATATTCAATTTTGTTCTTAAATGTTTAACATATTATCCGAAAAAATTCTAACTAATACATATTAACCACTCAATTTTTCTTTGATTTGCTATTAATTGTTTGTAACTTTGTGTATATATTGTTTATACAGGTGAAAGATGGAAATACAAGTAAGAAAATGGGGTAATAGCCTTGGGATTAGAATTCCTCAAGCTATTGCAAATCAAATCAATATTCAAGATGGCTCAAAGATTAATCTTGTGCTAAAAAGCAACAAGATTGAGCTTTCTCCAGCTGCTCCTGAAGAATATAAGTTGAATGATTTAATTGAACTTATAACTGAAGCAAGCCTCCATAACGAAATTACTACTGGAGAACCACGTGGTAGAGAAATATGGTAACAAGCGATTATTGTCCTGAACGCGGTGATGTTCTTTGGCTCGATTTCGACCCACAAAGTGGACACGAACAGAAAGGTAGAAGACCAGCGATTGTTCTATCTCCAAAAATATACAATTCTAAAACTGGGCTTGCCTTGTTTTGTCCAATAACTAATAAGTCGAAAGGCTATCCATTTGAAGTAATGCTGCCTTTGAATTTTCCTATCACAGGAGTTGTTATTTCCGACCAAATTAAAAGCCTTGACTGGAGAATCAGGAATGCAGAATTTATCGTAAAAGCGCCCAAAATTGTTTTAAACGAGGTCGTAAATAAATTTTCTACACTTGTGAAAGCTTGATTAAAGTTTCTCCTACTACCTTGTATTAATCATTGTTTCCAGTGTTTTAAGTGCATCTGAAAGAATGTGGTGCTCCCAAAAAATTGGACAGGCGAATAAGGTGTAAAATTGTTAAATTGCAAAAGAAAGGAATAAAGAATTATGAAACGAAATCAATACAATGAAGATTTCAAAGAGTTGCGAGCAAGTATCTCCAAGTTGGGTGAATAATGGATACACTAGTATAGTCTTTGAAGAATGTTCAAGAATTTAGCAAATTAAATTAACTCTCAATAAAAAAACATATTAGGAAAAAACTATGATTTTATATGATTTAGTCATTTCGAGGGGACATCTGATAATTGAACTGGCAGATGGAAAGTATATAATTGACACTGGCTCACCCGCGTCTTTCGGTCCAAATAGCCTAATATTATTTGATGGCAAGGAATACCATTCTAACACACAAATGATGGCTGTTGCTCAATTAGACAATATAAGTGTTTTTATAGGAGTGCCTCTAAATGGCTTGATTGGCTGCGATATTTTGAGAAACTATTGTATAGTTCTCGACTTAAATAAAAAAAAGATGATTATTAAAAATGATTATTATGTTAATGGCGGGGATACTCTTGTTAAAACTGATATGGAGCTATTGCCAATGTATGGGCTTCCATTAATTAACATTGAAATTAATCATCCAGTTAAAGCATTTATAGATACTGGTGCAACAATTTCTTATATAAAACTGCACTATACAAATAATATGCAACCAATTAGACAGGAAAATGATTTTCATCCAATGGTTGGGAATTTTGTTGCTGATATATTCAGTTTTAATGTAAAAATAGAAGGAAGCAATCATAATATTGAATTAGGGGTATTACCTTTAAATCTTGAGGGATTATTTGCTAATTTTGGTGCTGATGCCGTTTTGGGTTATGATTTGATTAAAGATAAGATCGTGATATTTGATTATTTTTTAAACAAATTTATTATAAAAAAACCCTAAACACTACGATGTTTCCCAAAAAATTGGACAGGTGAATAAGGTGTAAAATTGTTAAATTGCAAAAGAAAGGAATAAGGAATTATGAAACGAAATCAATACAATGAAGATTTCAAAGCTAAAATTGCAATTTACTCAAAGATGTTAAAACCGGCCATTCCCTCGTTTAAAAATCCATTCCTAATGAAAAAATGTATTGAGGTTTTGACCAAGTGTGATAAAGATTTTCCCAAGCAATGTCTAATTTTATTGGTAAGCCAAGCAAAATAGTTCTCAGCCCTACCCCGCTACTCATTATAAGGTTGTTTGGAACTTTTCTGCCCAAATTATCGATTTTAGTGGATTTGAAATCTGTAAAATCTCCCGACCAAGCCCCTCCCATATCAAAGAAAAAGGCGCCGAGTATGTGCTGAAAAAGTATTGGAACCGGCCCGGCAAGCAAAGCTCTAAAAAGTGGAAAGCGTAGCTCGAAGTTGGTTAAAAAGAATTTCGTGCCGGAGATTTCGTTTACCGAGGCTCCTCTTAAAGGCATAATGAACTCGGATAGTGCGTAGTCTTCAGGATCCTCGAAAGGAAGTTCGTTGTTTTGGAAAGAGGAGTTGATCCAGTTCTCTGTCCCTCCAAGATAGTAGTGATGCGGGTTTGGCCCTACACTTAAACCGCCTGTCAAACGTGCAGCAAAGCTTAAAAAATCGCTAAAATAAATGTATCTTCGATAGTCTGTTTTAAAAGACATAAAGCCCAAGCCAGACGAACCAAACTTGGGAGTTCCTTTCATTCCAATGCTATACCTTGTCCCTCGCACAGGTCCAAAAGAATAGCCATAAAGAACATCGTCATAAACAAGCTTTACCTCGGGAACCATTAAAAATTTTGAAGGATAATCTTTTCCGGGGTAGCTTAAATTGTCTTTCGATGTGTTAAGAAAATCTATTCCCCATTCCAATCTACGAAAATGACTGAAAGGATAGGAGGCTGCAAGGTTTACACCATAGAGTCGAAATCTAAATAAATCATTTGTGTATGAGCCAGAGGAATTTCGGACAGTCTTATAAACAAAAGCTGGAGAGTGATAAACCCCAACTTGATAGTCTATTATTTCAGGAAGATAGGAGTAAGCAGCATAAACGCGGCTATTCCGCAAATCGTATAGAAAATCAGCTTGAACATAGATTTGGTGGTCGCCCATAATATCGGTAAAAAGGGCTTGAGTTACTCCCTGAAAGCCGTATAGTGTGCTGTAGCCTGGATTTCCAAGAACAAGGTCTAAACCAAATTTTATTTTATAATCCTTTGGAACAAAATTGTATTTCTCAGCTTCCTGATAAATATCGTCATCTTCATTAATTCTTTGTTGGACATCTAAATTAGGCTTAATCACTTGCTGACGGCTTAAATCAATTTCAAAATTTCCAAAGCCAATCAGCTCTTGTGCTTGGGAAACTGTGTCGCTTTGAGCAAGATTGTCAATTTTGCTTAATAGCTTTTCTCGTTCAAAATCTTTTTCTCTTATTTTAGTAAGTGGCAGCGTATCTATTCCTAATCGAATATCAAAAGGATTTTTAATCAGAAAAATATCATAACCACCATTGAGCAAAGTAGCAAAAGCTAATTTTTTTCCATCATTTGAAAGGGAAATTTGGGAAATCCCGCTAAGTGAATTGGTCATAGGAGCAATTTTGTTTGTCGATAGATCCAATTCGTAAATATTATTAATTCCATTTGCATCAGAGACATATAAAATTTTCTGTCCATCTGGTGAAACAGCTATTGAGCTTTTGTAATACCTTGGGCTGTTAGTTATTCTCTTTATTTCTTTTGTATTTATGTCAATAGAGTAAAGGTCTGATTTGCTAATGTCATGCTTCCACATTTTTTGAGAGTGCTTTCTGCTTTCCGGATCAAGGTTTTCTCCTCTATCGGAAATGAAATAGATTAGCTCTGAGTTTGGCGCCCAAACTGGATTTAAGTCAGTAAAAATATCTTGGGTTAAATTGCTAAGTTCTTTTGTGTCTAAGTCATATAGATAAACATCACTTTGGTCCAGATCAGAGGCAATAAAGGCAAGGTATTTACCATTTTTGCTCCAAGAAACTGAGCTAATGGAATGAAATTTCAAATCAATTTTTTCATATTTGCCATTTTTTGCATTAGTAATGAAAATTGCATCGTATCCGCCCGCTTTTGCAGAAATTGCTAATTTTGTTCCATCTGGATTCCAAGAAATGCCCGGGGTGAGCAGGTTCAGATCCTCGAAATCCTGTGTTCGATAACTACTTATTAATTTTTTTACACTTTTCTTATTATTAAGATCGAGAATAAAAACTGAGAAAATGTTGTCTCTATCGGAGATAAAAGCTATTTTGCTGCCGTCGGGTGAAATTTCTGGCGAGGTATTATAAAAATTCTTTTCTTTGGAAATATCGGTAATTCTTTCAGCGTATTTTTCTGCTTCAACAAATTTTTCTATATCGGGCCAATAATATTTTTTCATATCGTTTTTCATCTCTTTCGAAAAGTCCTCTAAATCCATCTTAAAAGAGCTTTTGAAAGCGACATCCAAACTACCATAAACCCTAATCCTATTAATCAAATCTCCGACCATCTGCTCGCCATACTTTTCGGCAACATACCAATAGAAGAGCTGTCCGCCTCTATAAGCCATATAGCCATCAAAATACTTCAAATCAATCATCGACTCGCTAAGCAAGACATCACGCATATACATATCGGTTTGCGTGTCCAAGCCACCAATACTTTCAAATTCAGCAAGTCCTTCGTTCATCCAAAGCGGAAATTCAATATTTCTACCAACTTGGAGAGAAGTTTGAAAAGTGCCGCCATAAAGCATTTCGTTCAGCACTGCGTGAACAAGCTCGTGATGAATGACGTGTTTAAATTGGGAATAATCGCCTTGAAAAGGAATCACCACGCGGTTTTTTAATAATTCTGTAAAACCCCCAACCCCTTCTGGCATAAAAGCATCTACGACATTGGTTTGCTGAAACTGATTATGGCTATTATATACAACTATCGCATTTCTTTTTGAGACTTTAAAATTAAGAGTATTTTCTATTGATTTTAAAGAATTTTCTGCAATTACTCCGGCAAATTCAGCTAGATCTTGGGCATCATCATGGAAATATATATCGAAATGCTTTGTTTCTATGAACTTCCAATCAAATTTTTGATACTGTGTTTTATTTTTCCCAAATTGCCCAAAGCTTTGGCTTGTAAAGAATATGCAGATTATTAGTATTTGTAAAAATAATTTATAATATTTCATTATTGCGACCTTTTTGTTTTTCTATTATGACGTATATAGTTAAACAAAATTGATTATTATTAAGTTACAAAGAAGCAGTTTTTAACAATAATAAAGAAAAATTTAAAAAAATTTTATAAATTGAAACAATCAACTTGCTAATTTTTTTAGACAATATTTGCATTAGTTTCATTT
>JAAYJM010000225.1 GCA_012522895.1 Ignavibacteria bacterium | reverse complement strand
GAGTTGATAAGTCTTTCATTTTTTAAATACTTTTTGCTAATTTTGTATTTTTATTGTAAAGCAAAAATATTATGTTTTTTTGTTACTACCAAAAACAAAGAAAAACTAGGCTTGATATTAGTAAAAGTTTTTTTTATACGCTAATTACTTTTATAATATTTTTTAGCACAAGTTGCTTTGAAGAAAACACGAACCCATTTCTTTCGGAAAATCCACAAGTCTTTTCTTTTTCAAAAGATACAATCTGTTGGAAAGAAGAACTTACTATTTACGGAAAAGAGCTTGGGCTTCTTCCCGAGGACGGCGAGGTAATATTTGAAGATGGCAGCGCGTTGAAAGTAAGCGATTGCAGTCGTTGGAATCACTCCTCGATTAGCTTTATTGTTCCGATAGACACAAAATCCGGATATATCTACATTAAATATAATGGCAAAATTAGCAATAAACTTTATTTAAAAATAATAGATCTCTCTTTTATTGAAGCTGTGCCTGTTCCAGCTGGCGAGTTTCAAATGGGCTCTTTATATGGACTAAAAAACGAATTGCCTCTTCATAGTGTGCTTTTAACGAAAGGACTTTTTGTTGCTAAATATGAAGTTTCGCAGTTTTTATATGAGTATATAATGTCAGAAAACCCAAGCATAAGAAAATCCGATTTTTTGCCCGTTCATAATATCAAGTGGCTTGATGCTATAAAATTTTGCAATGCACTTTCAAAGCGTTTGCTTCTCGACAGTTGCTATGAAATAAAGGGAGATGTGGTAGAGTTTGATTACAGCGCGAATGGCTTTCGCTTGCCAACAGAAGCAGAATGGGAATATTGCTGCAAAGCTGGTAAAAACGGCGATTTTGGAGGAACTGGCGATTTAGACGAAATGGGCTGGTATAATAAAAATTCTGGCTTCCTCGTTCAGCCCTCTGGCAAAAAGCTTCCAAATGATTTTGGCATTTGCGATATGCATGGAAATGTTTCTGAATGCTGTTGGGATTGGTATCAAGAAAAGTATTATGCCGATAGCCCAGCCGCAGATCCAACTGGTCCTGAAGCAGGTGGCAGAAGAGTTGTTCGCGGCGGCTCTGTCGCTGATGGAAATGACTTTGCCCGTTCAAGCTCGCGCAATTTTGATGAAGCAAGGGCAAAATATGTTGGTATAAGGCTCGTTCGGAATAGAGAATAAATAAAGTCTATGAGGGGATAAATAAAAGGGATAAATAAAAAATCGGACAGGCAAGGGTGCCTGTCCTACTAAGCATTATAGAATAGCTCGGTCAAAAATTCTTGTTTGACCAAAATTTTTTTAAAAATCTTTTTTTGCAAAAATATTAAATGCGAATATCCAGTGGCTGACCTTTTTTAATCTGCTCGTTAGCAGTTTGCTGAGCTGATTGAGGCTGGCTATTTACAAGCATTTGCAATAATTGCTGTTGCGGGCTATCTGGATTTGTCCCCATTGTTTGCTTCAAAACTTCTTTCTGTATCTCATTTTGAACGCTCAATGGACTTTTTTCCATTTCCCTTATTATTTGGTTTTGTATGTTATCTACAGTCATTTTCTCATCTTTTTATTTATTCCTATTTGCAATATAAGAAAAGAATAATTAAAATCCAAAATATTTTAATAAATTTGTAAAAGTATTTTTCAACAAGAATTAAACAAGTTATTAACAATATTCAAAGTTATCAACATAGTTATTAACATTATTGCAAAAAATGAGTAATTATTTCAACAAAATAAAAGAATCTATTGAAGATAGCATATCGACAAAAGAAAAACTTTTCAAAGAATCTGCAAGCAAAATTGAAGAGCTTGCAAAAAAACTCGCTCTTGTTATTAAAAACGGAGGCAAGATCTTAGTTTGCGGCAATGGCGGAAGTGCAGCCGATAGCCAACATTTTGCAGCTGAACTTGTTATTAGGTATAGAAGCAGCTTTCCACGTCCAGCCATTCCGGCGATTGCACTAACCGTGGACAGCTCTATTTTAAGTGCCGGCGGGAATGACATCGGCTTTGAAAACGTTTTTGCTCGGCAGGTGGAAGCCCTGGGGCAGAAAGGAGATGCCTTGCTTGGAATATCCACAAGTGGGAATTCAGAGAACGTGCTCAGAGCTATTGAGCAAGCTAATAAGATTGGGCTTCTAAGCTTTGGACTGCTTG
>JAAYJM010000020.1 GCA_012522895.1 Ignavibacteria bacterium | reverse complement strand
TATTTCAAATATTAGAGCTGTTGAAATAATAAACAAAGTATTTTTATATTTCATATTTATTTATCTATCAATACTTTATTCTGCTGCTATTTTTATTTCTTCTGCCGACATTCCTTTCTTCAATCATTTTTTTTCGAGACTCACTATAGCAGTGCTAACTTGGATAGACAGCCCTCTTTTTTGCTTAAAAATGATAATTCAAGAGCCAATCTTTTTGCTCTTTGCATTCATCGCAATTCTTTTAAGCATCGCTTTCTCTGTATTAATTTTTAAATTAAAAAACAAATACTTAGAAGCAGAAAAGAACGCTTTTTCACTTAATAAAAAGCCTTTGCCCCTGATAATGAATTTCACTTTATCAGTTTTTATTTTACTGCTCTTGTTTATTGGAGCAAGAGGACGCGTAGAAATAAAATCTCCCATCAGAGTTGGCACGGCATATTTTTCAAATTACGCATTTCCAAATATGCTTGGGCTGAACCCAGTTTTCACTTTCTTTCAAAGCATTATAGAAAAAAACAAAAAAGAGAATGAGCTTTTAAATATTATTGATAGCGATTTAGCGCTAGAGCTTTTTCAAAAACATCATAATTTTGAGCAAAATTTTCTAAATTATCCAATCGCAAGGAAAATACTTTCCGATTCAGCGGAGTTGAAAGCAAATCTCGTTCTTATCATAATGGAAAGCATGTCTTTTGAAAAATTTTCTTTTTCGGAAAAGGGAAAAAGATTAACACCCTTCTTAGATTCTCTTTCAAAGGAATCCTTATTTTTTACAAATGCTTATACTTCTGGTATTCATACTTATAGCGGGGTTTACTCCACTTTGTTTTCTTATCCAACTATATTTAATCGCCATCCATTGAAATCGCTTGAAATTCCAAAATATTATTCTATGCCGCAAGTGCTTGCAGAAAAAGGGTATAGCAATATTTATTTTACTACTCACGATGAACAGTTTGATAATATTGGCGGCTTTTTAACGTATAATTCTTTTCAAAAAATTGTGAGCCAAAAAGATTACCCGCGTAGTGAGATTGAAAGCACGCTCGGAATACCCGACCATTTATTATTCAAGCATTCAATTTCATATTTAAATAAGTTGCAGCAAAGCGGAAAGCCCTTCTTTGCAAGTTTTTTAACGTCCTCGGACCACGACCCGAAAATCATTCCTAAAAATATTACTTTTGCGCCCCAACATAAGGATATTTCTAAAGCTATTGTTGAGTATGCAGATTGGTCGCTTCGCTATTTTTTTGAATTAGCATCAAAGGAAAGTTGGTTTGAAAATACTTTATTTATCTTCGTTGCAGACCATGGCGCAAAAATCAAGCCCAGCTTTTACGATATTCCATTAGATTACCACCATAGCCCATTAATTATTTATTTTCCAAAAAAATTGGCACCTTCAATTAATTATAATCTTGCCGGGCAAATTGATATTTTTCCAACAGTGATGGATATTTTAAAAATGGAATATCTTAATAATACTTTTGGAGTAAATTTGAATAAAGAAAAAAGAAAGTATATTTATTTTACAAATGATGACAATATCGCCTGTATGGACGAAAACTATTTATACATTTATCGCAAAAATGGGCAAGAATCCCTTTATAATTATAAAGAAAATTCTGCCCAAGATTTAGCGAGCGTTTTAAAAGAAAAAATCGATTCAATGAGAACTTACTGCTTTTCTGCTCTGCAAAGTGCGGAGTGGCAAATAAAGAACAAAAAAACTAATAAACCAAACTAATAAGCCACAGCTAAATCCATTTACTTTTGAATTAGCATTTGCTTTATTAAGCTCTGGGACGGAGTGCTAAGCAAGTAAAAGAACATGCCAGCAGGCAAGTCCGAGCAGTTTAAATCGAAACAATACTTTCCGGGCTGCAAATTTTTTGCAAAAACATTTTTCACTATTTTCCCAGTCTCATCGATAATAAGAAGCGAGTGCATCCCTTCTTCAAGAAGCTCAATTTCTATTGTAGTTTGATTTTCAAAAGGATTTGGCTTGTTTTGTGCGAGTAAAAGTTTATTGTTAGAATCGAATAAGCGAATTCCACCTTCTTTGCATAAGTCTTTTAAATGAAAGAGTCCACTTTTATAATCAAGATGCACTTTTGAATGCCCAACAGGCTGGACATTGCTAAGTTTTAATTGACTCAGGGTGTCGTTTCCAAGTGCAGCTCTAAATTGGAGATTGAAATTAAAATCCTCATTAGAGGCTGGAATTTCCAAAGAAATAGTTCTTATGTTGTTAGAAATATTGTCTTCCTCTGCATTCATCAAAGGTTCAAGCAAGCTGACGTTAAAAGATAAATCAGCTTTTATTGATTTAAAATTATTAGATATACTTTTTTGACTTTTCTTTTTATAAGAAATTGGGATATTTACTAGATCCCCTGGCGATGCGCTAAGCTCTCCAATACTAATGGAAACTGTGTCGATTAACGGATTTATGCCCTCTCCGAAAAGATAAAGCAAACTTTCGCCTCCATCGGCATTATGCACAAAGGAAATAAGTCCGTTTTTTCTTCCTAAAGTTTCAGGATTAAAACGAACTGTTATGTCTTGCTCTTCATTTGGCAGCAAAGTAAAAGGCTCAAAGGAATGAATGATGTCGAAATGATTATCATCTGGCCCTTTCAAAATAATTGAGGAGCATCTGATTGGACTCATGCTAATATTTTTTATAGCAGCAGTTATTAAAGAATCCTTAAAATCAGCGATTTCAACAGTTCCAAAATTAATTCTATTATTTTTAATAAATAAAGGCAAATTGAAGGCTCTTGCTTTGATTTCTGCTTTCAATGAAAATTTTGAAAATACAATATCTAAATAGCAAGTTCTTTCGCCAGCGTCCTGCGGAGCAAATCTTATTTTCACAGCTTTCTTTTCTAAAGAATCAAGGGTGCTTGCATTTTCCAAGCTAATAATTTGAAATTCATCGGAATTTTTTCCCTTTAATTCTATGCTTTTTATTGGATAAGCAAAAGAGGAAAGGTTTTCAAGAAATACATTTAAAGTTGTGTCGAAAGCACTCCCAGCCTGAACTTTGCCGAGGTCGAAAGAATATGCTTTTGCTTTTTGTTTTAAAATGCTAAAAAGATTGTCAGTAGTATCCATTTGCAAATCTCTTTTATCGAGATTCCAAACCTTTGCAGTGCTATCCCAGCTTGATGTAAGAATTCGGCTTCCATCGAAATTCATTGTAACATAAGAAACCGAGCTTGAATGCTCTGAAAGAACTGCTTTCAGCTCTCCACTGTTTCCATTCCAAATACGGGCGTGGTCTATGCCAGATGTAAGTAAAACAAGTTCGTTTGCACGAACATAAAAGCCAGCACTATAAAGAGGAATCAAGCCACCATCTTCATCTTTATGTGTGATTGTAAAAATTGTGTCGGCAGATGCTTTATTCCAAACCGAAGCCACTCCATACCAGCTTGCGGTTACTATTCTCTCGTCATCAGGAGAAAAAGAAGCAAAGGAAATAATTTCATTGCTCTTTTGAGCATCGTAAACTTGTATTAAACTGCCGGTGTTGACATTCCAAAGCTTTGCCTTCCCGTAGCTTCCGGCAGTCAAAATTTCTGAGCCGTCTTTATTGAAAGTAGCGTGCCAAATTTTCCCTTGGCTGCATTGGATTTGGCGAAGCATTTCGCCAGAGCTTGCGTCCCAAATAATTACCGTTCCGTCCCAACTTGAGCTTACAAGCTTTTGTCCATCGGGGCTGAATGTTACAGAGCTAACAATATCTTTATGCCCAATCAAACTGTGAATAAGCTCGCCATCGGGGAAGCTCCAGATTATTGCAGTAGAATCTTCGCTTGCGCTTGCTATTAAAGTTTCTTGATGGTTAAATTCTGCCCATAAAACAGATTTACTATGCCCAATAAGTTTTAAAATTTCGGCGCCAGTATTCGAGTTCCATACCCTGGCAAATTTATCGCTACTTGCAGTTAGGACGAAACGCCCATCTTTTTGATTAAAATTAGCACAGTTCACCCCTGCCGAGTGATGCAAGCTTCTTGTTTCTCCAATATTATTGGGCCAAAGCTGAATAGCTCTAATCAAGCATCGTTCGCTCTCAATATTCGGAACTTGCCACTTATATTCAAGTCCCGTAACGTCAACCGATAGTGTATCCCAATTTTTGCCAGCGTTCCTTGACCATTCAAGCTGAATAACGTCATCAGGAAGAAGCCCGCTCCATTTAATAGAAGCTGTGTCGCCAGCAATAAGCGTTTCTCCGTTATTTGGATATTCTATTTTTAACGTTCTTTCAATTGGTGGGGTGTTTGGAAAGCCACCAGTCATAATTAGCTCCTTGCCAAGGCAGGCAGTCGAATTTATTGTTAATTTAGAAAAGAGAACCGCTGAATCGCTTGGAGTGAAAAGCACAGAAATTTCAATGCTATCTCCTTCTTTTATTAAAACTTCTTCATTTTGAGCTAAAGCGCCCTTTAGCACTTCAAAACGGGAATCCTCGCTTGAAAAGCCCTTTACTATTATATCTCCATTGATTGCCTTTAAATTAACAAAAAGTTCCTTATTCGTTCCGGGCTGCACGGCACTAAAACGCAAATAGTTAGGATTGAATTGAAGGGTTGGCTTTAACCTTGAAGGAGCGATAAATGAAAAATCTACTTTTAAATCCTCATTTCGAGCAATTATCTCATTTGAATATAAATCTTCACAAAGCAAAGGGCTTTCCCAATTTAGATGAAAGGGCTTATAGTTCCATAAAACATTATGGACAATAGCTGCAAGATCTTGCATCTCGAAGCGATTTGCAACATTATCGAAATAAAAGCCGGCACTTTCTTCAGCAAGAGACTTTAAATCTAAAGAAATTGTTTTTTCAAAAGAAATAACGTTTATAGAAATATGATTATCTTTAGCAAAGGAAATAATATCGGGTAGATTTGCAACATTTCCACCTTCGGTAATAAGCAAGATGCTGCTCCTATATTTGGATTTGGCAGCAATGTTTAAGGCGCCTGCAGGATCATCGAGAAAAGCTTGCTCCAATTTTGAGCCAGTGCTTGTTTTTAGTAAAGAAAGCTGTTCTTTTAAAAATTGCTTGTCGTTCGTGTATTCGCTATTCAGATAGCTCATCCAATCAAAAGAAGTTAAAGCAAATTCGTTGTTTTCGTAATCAAATAGCTCAAGCATAGCAGCGAGCAGTTCTTTAGCTAAGTCAAAATTCGACTTATCTCCTTGCTTTGAGTTTAAAGCAAGATCTAAGGAAAGCAATAATGAAAGACTTTCAAAAGCATTTTGCTCTGGAAAGCTAATGCTTGCTGGCTCAATCTCAACCCCATTTGTCCTTATTAGAAAATCGCTTTTACTCAAATTATTTATTGATTTTGAGTTACTATCTAAATAGAAAAGAGTTGCTGAAACATTAGGAAATTGATTTATGCTATATTCAATAAAATGCAATGACTTAGCACATAAAGAATACGATAAATTGAAAATAGCAAGAGCTATTACTAAAAATACTACTACTATATGTCTTATGTTTGTTTTCATTGTTTCACCCCGAATTATTCTTTTTATAAACCCTCTGCTTTTCATCTAAGCAAAAATAATACCAATTATTTTTATTTTTGTAAAAGTTTTTGAATCAAAACTAATATTAAAAAAATTGAAAAAAAATTTGTAATTTTAAATTATTTGTTTAATAAAAGGAGTTAAATGGATTTACACGAAAAACGTATAAAACTTGAAGACGTTGATATGCTTGCCATCCTCGGTTATAATGATGGACATCTCCATTTAATTGAAAAAAAATTCCATTCTATAATAACAGCCAGAGGAAACTCTTTAATAGTAAGAGGGAAGCCAGAAGAAATAAAGGCTATTGAAACAATATTTAATGAATTAGTTTATATTTTAAAAAGAAATGGCTCTGTCGATGAAAGAGATGTAAACACGGTTCTTGAGCTTTTAGATTCAAATCCCCAGACCACGGTGCAGTCGATTAACGCTGATAATAATATAATATACTACGGAGTTAAAGAGCCAATAAAAGCAAGAACTGCAAGACAAATTGAATATTGTAAAAAAGTATTAGAGAATGACTTAGTTTTTGCAATTGGACCTGCTGGAACTGGAAAAACTTATCTCGCGGTTGCGATGGCGCTTTCTGCTTTGAAAAGAAATGAAGTCTCTAAGATTATTCTCTCCCGCCCTGCTGTTGAGGCTGGTGAATCCCTTGGCTTTTTACCCGGGGATTTAAGAGAAAAGCTCGACCCATACATTAAGCCACTTACCGATGCTTTATTCGATATGATTCCAGCCGACAAGTTAAAAAACTATATGGAAAAAAATATTATTGAAATCATACCACTGGCATATATGCGGGGACGAACTTTAAGCAATTCTTTTATCATACTCGATGAAGCGCAAAACGCAACGATTACACAGATGAAAATGTTTTTAACACGTATGGGGCACCATTCCAAAGCAATAGTAACGGGCGATGTTACACAAATTGACTTATTGAATAAAAAAGAATCGGGCTTAATAAATGCGCGCAAAATTTTGAAGAACATACCGAGCATTGAATTTATTTACTTTGACAACAAAGACGTTGTTCGTCATAAATTAGTTGCCGATATTATTAAAGCTTACGAAAAAGAAGAGAAGAAAAAAGAAGACAAGTAGTGGTGGAATTATTTAAAATAGGATTTATTAGTATTTCTCTATTAGACCTGCTTGATGTTGCGATTGTTGCTGCGATAACTTTGTGGGTGTATAAAGCATTGAAAGATACGATTGCGGTTCAAATCCTCTTTGGTCTTATAATTCTTACAATCCTTTCTTTTACAACAGAAGCAATTAATTTAAAATCAATGAATTGGATACTGAAGACAATTAAAGATATTTGGCTTCTTGCATTCATTATTCTTTTTCAACCAGAGCTTCGGCGCCTTTTGCTGAGAATTACCCGAAGCCAGCTTTTTACAATATTTACTAAATCTAAAATAAATGAAGCTTTAAGCGAAGTCGTCTCAGCAGCAGTCGAGCTATCGGAAAAGCACATCGGAGCTTTAATAGTTTTCACTCGCTCTCAAAACGTTCAGATGACAATTGAGACAGGTATACCTATGCAGGCAATTGTCTCAAAAGAGCTTATTATTTCAATTTTCAATACAAAATCACCTCTTCACGATGGAGCAGTTATTATAGACGAGGACACTATTATTTCAGCTCGATGCGTTCTCCCGCTTTCTAACATAACTAAATATGAAGGTAGAAATCTGGGAACGCGGCACCGCGCTGGGCTTGGACTATCAGAGCAAATTGATGTTGTTGTGCTAATAGTATCGGAAGAAACAGGCTCAATATCGGTTGCAGAAAGCGGACAATTAATACTTAATATACAAAAAGACCGCTTGAATATAGTTTTAAACGATTTTTTATCAAGTAAGCAAAAGTAAGAATGAAATTTAATTTTTCTAAATATTATAGAAAAGACCTAAATGAAAAAAGATGGAATTTAATTGAAAACCTAAAAAGAAGGGAGGAGCTTTCTCCAAAAGTTATTGAAGCAATTAGTATTTTGCCACGCGAATTGTTTGTGCAATCCAGCTTTTCAAGCAAAGCTTACGAAGACAACGCCCTGCCAATAGATTGCGAGCAAACTATTACCCAGCCCTACACAGTTGCATACCAAACGACTTTGCTTGACATTCAAAAGGGCGATACTGTTTTAGAAATTGGGACTGGAAGCGGCTATCAGGCAAGCATTTTGCATATACTTGGCGCAAGGGTGTTTACGGTAGAAAGAATAAAAGAATTATATGAAAAAGCAAGGGAAATTTTTAAAATGCTTAAATTGCCTATTCAAACCCGATTTGCAGACGGAACGATCGGCTGGAGTCAAAATGCCCCTTTCAAAAAAATTATTGTTACCGCAGCAGCTCCTTCTGTTCCCTCTTCCCTACTTGAGCAACTTGCAATTGGAGGACTTTTAGTAATACCAACCGGGGAGCGAGCTTCTCAAGATATGCTTTTAATTGAAAAAGTATCAGAAGGGAATTTTCTTGAAACAAAGAAGGAAAGATTTAAATTTGTTCCTTTAATTGGCAAAGAAGGATGGAAAGAATAATTAATGCTCATCTTATAAACAACCGAACTGTCTTAGTTCTTGCTGGTCCTACAGCTTCTGGAAAAACTCAAATTTCACTCGAACTCTCAAAGTATTTAGACTTAGAAATCATTTCTGCAGACTCAAGACAGATCTATAAACATATTAACATCGGGACGGCAAAGGCGGGTAAAGATGAATTAGACACCGTCCCGCATCACTTTATAGATATTTTAGAGTTGGAAGAATTTTATAGCGCCGGTATCTTTGAAAAGGAAGCAGAAAAGAAAATTGATGAGATTTATGAAAGAAGGAGAGTTCCCTTGATCTGCGGTGGAACGGGTTTTTACATAAAAGCACTGTTAGAAGGAATTTTTGAAGATGAAGAAACTGAGCGCGATTTTTCCATTAGGGAAAATTTGGAACGAGTTTTAAAAGAGAAGGGAAAAGATGCTTTGTATTCATTACTATTAGAAATTGACCCTGAATCAGCAATCAAATATTCTGATAAAAACCCAAGAAGAGTAATGCGTGCTTTAGAATATTATTATACAAAAAAAGAAAAGTTTTCTGAAGTTCAAAAAAGCATGGTAAAAGAAAAAAGTTTTGCTTCAATATATTTTGCTGTAAAAACAGAAAGAGACGAGCTTTATAAAAGAATAAATGAAAGAGTTATAAAAATGTGGGAAAATGGATTAGTGCAAGAAACAGAGGATATTTTGAATATGGGGCATCCCTCGGAGCTGAACTCTTTACAAACAGTTGGGTATAAAGAAACTATTGCATTTCTAAAAAACGAACTTACAATGGAGGAAGCAATTTCACTAATACAAAGAAATACAAGGAGATACGCAAAAAGACAAATAACTTGGCTAAGATCAATAAAAAATATTATTTGGATCGAAGATGCAAATGATATTTTGAATAATTTAAAACAAATTGTTTCACGTGAAACATTAGGGAATGAATAATAAATTCGACATAATTGTAGTTGGGGCTGGGCATGCCGGGATTGAAGCAAGTTATATAGCAGCAAAAATGGGCTGCAGCACAGCTTTAATCACAATGAATTTGAGAACTATAGGGGCACCATCTTGCAACCCTTCGATTGGTGGCACGGCAAAAGGACATTTAGTTAAAGAAATAGATGCCCTTGGAGGCGCTATGGCTTTTGTCGCGGATTTGGCAGGTATACAGTTTAAAATGCTAAACCGTTCCAAAGGACCCGCTGTTTGGTCCCCTCGCTGCCAAATTGACAAAAACCTTTACCCAAAGATTGCTTTAAATGTTTTGCGTGAAACTAAGAATCTCTTTTTAATAGAAGATACTGTGATTGATATAATTCAAGAACAAGGAAAGGCAAAAGGAGTAAAAACCATTTCCAATGAAAATATTTACGGAAAAGCGATTATATTTGCACCCGGCACCTTTTTAAACGGAAAAATGTTTACAGGAAAAAGCACAATGGACGGCGGAAGATCTAATGAAAAGCCCTCGCTTTTTATATCAGAAAAATTGCAAAATCTTGGCTTCGAGGCTGGACGACTTAAAACGGGAACGCCACCACGGATTCATAGTAACTCAATTGATTACTCTAAACTGCAAATAAGTCCCGGGGAGATTCCGCCAATCCCCTTTTCTTTTAAAACAAAAGATGTAAAAAACAGCATTCTTTGTTGGCAAACAGAAACAAATGAAAGAACACACGATATACTAAAAGAGGGCTTTGACGAATCTCCAATGTTTACTGGGCGAATAGAAGGAGTTGGACCACGCTACTGCCCTTCGATTGAAGATAAAATTAATAGATTTTCAGATAGAAACTCGCATAAAATTATTTTGGAGCCTGAAGGACTTGACACTGATTCGGTCTACGTTAACGGATTTTCTACAAGTTTGCCAGCTAATATTCAGCAAAAGGGATTGAACACAATACCGGGATTAGAAAAAGCAAAAATATCCCAGTATGGCTATGCAATTGAATACGACTTTTTCTTTCCGTATCAACTGCAATTTACTCTCGAAACAAAATTAATAGAAAATCTTTACTTTGCTGGGCAAATCAACGGCACTTCTGGTTACGAAGAAGCTGCAGTGCAAGGAATGATAGCTGCAATCAACGCCGTAAATAAAATTCGCTCGGAAAAACCCTTTCTTTTAAATCGTTCTGAAGCTTATATCGGAGTTTTAATTGATGATTTAGTAAACAAAAGCACTGAGGAGCCATATCGAATATTCACTTCCCTTGCTGAATATCGGCTTTTACTTCGTCAAGATAATGCTGATATAAGGTTAATGAAATATGGCTATCAATTTGGACTTATCCCAGAAAACGTTTACAACATTGTTACGCAAAATAGAATTCTAAGTGAAAGATGCTTCGATTTAGCAAAAGATATTAGATTGCAAGCGCAGTTGGTAAATCCATACCTTGAAAGCATTGGAGAATCCCCAATTATCGAGCCAAGCGATTTAAAATCTCTTGCAAGGCGACCTAAAGCATCTATACAAAAGCTAATTTCTCTTTTAGAAAACAGACCCCTTGAACTTAATCAAATCTTAGAAAACCAAAAGGCGCTTGAGCAGCTTGGATATGAAATCAAGTATGAGGGCTATATTGAAAGGCAAAGAAAGGAAATAGAAAGGTATTTGCATAATGAAAAAAAATATATTCCAAAGGATTTTGATTACAGTAAAGTAAAAGGCATATCAAACGAAGCACGCGAGAAATTAATCAAAATTCGCCCTAATTCTCTTGGTCAAGCATCACGCATTTCAGGGGTTTCTTCTTCTGACGTCTCTGTCCTCTCCATTTATCTTAGATGATGTTTCACGTGGAACACTCGCTCTAATATTCCTTTAAAATCATCTTATTTTTTTATTTCTAATAATTATATTTTCTATTTCATTGCATATAAAAATGTTTATATTTGTAAAATAAAATAAGTGTAAATTTAAACAATAAATGGAGTAATTTTGTTTTCTGAACTTAATTTATCGGGCTGGATTTTTCTAATTTTTGGCTGGGGATTTGTCATTTTCTTGGTCGTATTTTGTATATGCAAACTCATCGCTTGTAATAACAAAAAGAAGATTGAAGAGGCATAGTTGAAAAAAGAAAAATCAAAGAAAAAAAGTCTCGCAAAAAGTAAAAACGAAGGGATAAGGATAAACAAATTTATTGCCTCTTCTGGCTACTGCTCTCGGAGAAAAGCTGATGAATTGATAACAGACGGTAGAGTGAGCGTAAACGGCAAGATTATTATAGAATTAGGCACTATTTTAAAAGAAAGCGATATTGTAAAAATAGACGGGAGCGAAATCAAGCATAGTGCAAGACATAAATATATTATATTAAACAAGCCTAAAGATTTTATTTGCACTAAAAAAGATGAGCTTTCGCGAAAAACCGTTTTCGATATTGTAAAATCAAATGAAAGTCTGCTCACTGTGGGGCGTCTCGATAGAAACACAACTGGCGTGATTTTGCTTACTAATGACGGAGAGCTAATCTTCCGCCTTACTCATCCAAAATATGGGATAGAGCGAACATACCTTGTCAATCTTGATAAGCCACTTGATGAAAAGAGCGCTCAAGCAATTTCAAAAGGAGTGGATTTAGAAGATGGTAGAACATCGCCTTGCGAGCTTTTGATATCGCCCGAAGATAATAAAAAAGTTATATTGCTTTTGCGTGAAGGCAAAAACAGAGAAGTGCGCCGTATTTTCGAACATTTTAATTACAAAGTAAAACAATTAGATAGAAAGTCTTTCGCTGGTCTGTCAGCTTCTAAGCTAAGGCGTGGAGAATATCGCCATTTATCAAGAATAGAAGTAAACAATCTAAAAAGATTGGTTGATTTGGAGTAATTTTTGCATCTTGTTTCTACTCCACATCTCAAATATTTTTGAATTTTATTATTTAATTTTTTAAAATAAAAAGGTAATGTAATTAGAACAAAGGAAATTACTTTATGTCGAATATTGCAAATGTTACTCCTGAAGTGCTAAAATGGGCAAGAACTACAGCACATATATCTTTGGAAATCGCTGCAAGCAAGCTTTCTATAGACGTTAATAAGCTTATAAGCTGGGAATCTGGGACGAGCAAACCTACAATCAATCAGGCGAAAAAGCTGTCACAAATATATAAACGACCCTTTGCCATGCTCTTTTTAAGAGAAATCCCCTTAGATTTTCAGCCCTTGCAGGATTTTAGAAAAAAAGGTTCAAAGGTGCTTAGCACAGCTTCTGTTTTTATTATTAGGGAAATACAGCAAAAGCAAGCTTGGGTTAGCGAATTAAATCAAGAAGATATATCTCAGAAACGAAATTTTGTAGGAAGATTCACTTTAAAAGATAATCCAAAAGACATTGCTAATGATATTTTAAATGAATTGCATATAGATCCTCTTAATTATAAAGAAGATAATCCTCTTTTAGAATGGATAAAATCAGCTGAAAAGAAAGGTATTTTTATAGCTCGTTCAAGCTTTTTACATACCAAAATGAAGTTTGATCCAGCAGAATTTCAAGGTTTTTCTATCGCAGATCCATTTGCTCCTTTTATTTTTATTAACTCAAATGACTGGAAAAGCTCACAATTATTTACGCTTGTTCACGAATTAGCTCATTTGTGGCTATCTTTATCTGGAATATCGAACTTGAGTGAAAAAGACTATAATTTTAGCAGTTTCCCAACTATTGAATTATTTTGCAATGAAGTTGCTGCTAATGTTTTAATGCCAGAAAGTAGTTTTAAGCAGATTTTTGATATAAACAATATTCCCAGCGTTTCGAACTTTTTTAACGTTAGCTCTTATGCAGTTATAGTTCGTGCTTTTAAATTGAACCTTATTACTTCCCTTCAATACAAAAAAATAAAAAACAAGTTAAACAAGGAATATAGTGAATTTTTAAAAATTGAGGCAGCAAAAAAAGAATTGCAAAAGAAGGAAGGGAATATTGGAGGTCCCAATCCTTTCTTATTACAAATAAATAAAAATAGCCGTCTATTTACTCATGTTGTTTTAGACGCATATAATGGCGGGATCATAGAACCAACAATAGCAAGTAGCTTGTTAAATGTTCGAGTTAACAAATTCGCAAGTCTGGAGAAATTCCTTTACAAATGATTGAACCACCAAAAATATACTGCCTTGATGCAAATGTGTTAATACAAGCTTGGCAAAAATATTATTCTATCAACTTATGCCCAAACTATTGGGATCTGCTGAATGAGCTTGGTGAACGAAGAAAAATTTTTATTCCTGAAATTGTAAAAGACGAAATAGTTAGTAAAGAAGATGACTTAACAAAATGGTTAAAAGCAAGTAAGATTCCTATTGAAAAAATTGATGATATTGTCATTTCTAAGTGGCATGAAATACAAGATGCAAACCATTTACACAAATTTTTAGTAGACAACACAAAAAACAGGTCATTAGCAGACCCTTGGCTAATTGCTCATTCTATGAAATTGAAAGCCACCGTTGTAACAAAAGAGAGCAAAGTAACTGATCCAAGTTCAAAAAAAATTCGTATCCCAAATGTATGTGAAAATATGAATGTTACTTGCATAGATGATTTTGAATTCTTAGAAGATATTGGTATTAGATTTGAGGCTTTTTTTGAAAATAATCTCCTATAAAAGAGGCATATTTTGCTTTATGCAAAAAAAAACAAAATCTTTTAGCGAAAGAAAACAAAACTGCAAAAGCTTGATAATCATTTTTTCGTAATCCATTTTATAACGCCATTATCAAGATAATGTAAATATAAATAAAGGGAAATACAAATAAGGCGCTGTCTAATCTATCGAGGGCGCCGCCATGCCCCGGGATTAGATTTGAACTGTCTTTCACCCCTGCGTCTCTTTTGATTAAGGATTCAATTAAATCTCCAATTTGCCCAAAAATCCCTATTATTATTCCAACTGCAATCGAGTGAATAAAAGGAAAATAGGGTATTAAAAAATGAAAAAGTAAAACCGAGGAGATTAATGCAAAAACGAAACCAGCAATCGCTCCTTCCCAAGTTTTTTTTGGACTTACTGCTTCATATAATTTGTTTTTTCCGAATTTTTTTCCCAAAAAATATGCAGCACTGTCGCATATCCAAATTGTTAAAAATATAGTAATTACGAAATAAATTGAAAAATTTTCAAATTTTTGTGTATTATTAAAAAATAATGGTAGATTTATATTATTATTTGTAAAAAATTCTTTAATTTTGTGAAGTTCTCTAATAAGTATTAGAGAATAAAAAGGAAAACAAGCATAAAGAATGCCACTTATTGTGGTAGAAACATTAAGCAGATGATTCTCTTTTTTTAGCCAAAGCTCTACAATAAAAGAAGACAACATAAATAATAAGATAAAGCCGATAATTATAAGTCCAGAGCACATTAACGCTTCAGTGTTTTTTAATGCAAAATATATATAAAGAGTTATTATAACATTGAATGTAACACCAAGATACACATTAGGACTTGTTTTTTTTAGCTTAGCAAGTTTATAAAATTCAAGCAGTGAAATTGAAGAAATAATTATTACAGCAAATAAAAATGGGAGTGCGCCGTAAACAATTAAAAACATAGCTACTGGTATTCCAACCACTGCAAATGCAACTCTTTTAAACAATTCACTTTTCATTTTCATTCTTCAAAAAACACAATGGAAAATAACAATATAACAAAAAAAATTGGAAAACTTTATATAGTTTCTACGCCAATTGGAAATAAAGATGATATTTCACTTCGGGCAATTAAAACATTACAAAGCTGCGATATAGTGGTTTGCGAAGAAGGAAAAATAGGCGCTCGACTTTTGCATAGCTATAATATTAGCAAACCACTTGAAATATTAAACGAGCATAATGAAGAATCAAAATCTTTTGAGCTTCTTAGATTGCTAAAAGAAGGAAAGCGGCTTGCTTTAACCTCGGATTGCGGAACTCCCCTTCTTGCAGACCCTGGGCTTTTGCTTGTAAATTCTGCTATAGAAAATAATATTGAAGTCCGCTCTATTCCTGGTGTTTCAAGCATTATGGCTGGAATTGTTTTAAGTGGATTTACAATTGACCGATTTTTATTCGCTGGTTTTTTAAGCAGAGATAACGACACAAGGATTAAGCAAATAAAATCGCTTTCAAAAGAAACTAAAACTGTAGTCATTTTTGAAACTCCTTATAGAATCCTGCCAGTCCTTCAAGCTTTTGCCGATATTATTCCATACAGAAAAGCATATATTGGCTGCAACTTAACACTTCCCTTTGAAACAAATCATTATGGAAATTTCTTATCGCTAAACGAAAAATTTAAGGAATTAAAGTTTAAAGGCGAGTTCATTATTGTTTTTGAAAAATCCTTAAAAAGAATTTACAGCGATAAATTTGAAAAAAAAGAAAAAACAATGAAAAGAGATGAAAATAAGAACTTCAAGAGGAAAAACAATTTTAACAAAAAAGATAGACTAATAGTAAAAAGAAAAAGATAATTATTTATTTTTATTATATTATATAC
>JAAYJM010000224.1 GCA_012522895.1 Ignavibacteria bacterium | reverse complement strand
TGGATATAGTGTTAAAGATGATATTACGTCATGTAATTCGAAAACGTCCTAATCGTCATTATCCAAGGATGTTGAAATGTGGAAGATATAAAAAATACAAATAATGCACTATCTACGTGCCATTACCGCTAGCGGGGGACATAGGACTGTTCTGTGTCCCCCACCTGAAAAGATTCTCCCCCTTTGAAAAAGGGGGACGGGGGGATTTCTCTGGATTTTTCACTGTCGTTCAGAATGACAAAGAAAATAATCAAGTAATCCTAAAATCCTTTTAATCACGGTTCAAAAAGATCACCTCAATATTACAAAACTCTTCGTTACTCTGTCTGATTGATTGATGAAGGAGCAATGATATAAGCCATTTGGGAAATCTGCTGTCGAAATTGTGATTTTGCTGTTCCCTATTATTTTGGCTTGCTCAATCCGTTTTACTTCCATTCCGAGAGAATTAAAAATGGAAATTGATTTTATATTTTGATTTTCTGGAATGGAAAGAGTTATTTCATTTTGAGCGGGATTTGGGAAGATTTGGAAATCCTTGCTTTCGGAAATTGGAGGGTTGTCTTCTACGCTTGTTTCGGTGCAAGAATACTTTAAAATAGTGCCAGCATTGCCAACTACCCAACCATTTTCTTCGTCTAAAAATAATATTTTATATATCGTTTGTTCTGCTAATTTTCGATTAAATTCCCAGCTCTCACCTCCATTGCTCGTATTGTATATAGCGCCCAGGTAACTAACAGCCCAGCCATCATTATGATTAACAAAATGTATGCTGTGAATAGAATCAGCGGAATCAAGTTGCAAAGTCCAAGTATTCCCAGCATTAGTGGTTTTTAGTATTTGCCTGCCTGCTACCCAACCAGTGTTTTCATCTATAAAAAATTGGGTGTATAAGACAATATTTGTGTCTAACTGAATCGTTTGCCAATCTTTTCCGTCATTTGTGATTTTCCAAATAATACCTTCTCTCCCAACAGCATAACCAAGATTTTCATCAAAAAAATGAATTGCTTCAACTATTGTGTCTTCAAAGTATTTTTTTGTTCTCCAAGTTGAACCACCGTCAGTTGTTTTTGCAGCATAATATTTAACATGTTGATGAAAAATAAAAGCCCAGCCAATTTCTTCGTTTATAAATGAAACATCGCGTGCTGTTACATTTTCTATACTGTCTATGCTGCCTATGAAACTAAAATTTTCCCCGGCATCAGTGGTTTTAAAGAATTCCCCATCGATAGTTGAGATAATAGCTGTTTCAGCATTAAAGAACTTAATTTTTGAAAATCCTTTATCTAAACGGCTTATATCTTCCCATGTTTTACCGGCGTTTGTTGTTTTCAGAATTGTCCCGTTTCTTCCGACTGCATATCCGGTGTTTTTATCTGTAAAGGCAATATCGCTGATATCACTGCCTGCGCCAGTTCTTGCATTTTGCCAAGTATAACCATGATCGCTAGTCCTTTTAATGTGCCCATTTTTACCAACTCCAATTAAAAAGCCATCTTCAAAAATATCAATACTCTGTAATTCGGCATCAAAAGAGCTTCCGCTATATTGCTTTTCCCAACTATCTCCACCATCTGTTGTTTTATACAAAACGCCTATACCAAAAATATAACCAATATCCTCATCAATGAATTTAATGCTGTAAACGAACGGGGTAAGTAAATTAATATTGATTTTTTTCCAGCTTGCGCCAGCGTCATTCGTTTTGTAAAATCCATTTTGATAATGATATAAAAACCCAGTGTTTTGATTAATAAAGTGAATATGACTACTTGGATAAGATGAATAAGAAAGAATTGTATCAAGAAAATCATTTGCTATCCAGTTTATACCACTATCAGTAGTTTTGAATACTTGTTTGCTGTCGAAAATGGAAAAAGTATTTAAATCGAAAGGCTGAACTATTTTAATTGCGTCTGCAGTTTCTGGAAAAGGGACGCTTTCCCATGTATTTCCTCCATCACTTGTTTTTTTAACGAAGCTATTTGAATAGTAAACTATATCATTTAAGCTAAAAAAAATAAAGTAACCTTTTTTTTGCGGCTCAACATTATCAATATTAATAGTATAGTCAAGCCATGAATTTCCTCCGTCACTTGTTTTCAAGAATTTG
>JAAYJM010000223.1 GCA_012522895.1 Ignavibacteria bacterium | reverse complement strand
GTTTTTTCAATTGTATACACTGTGAACTCCTTTATGTAAATAAAAAAATAACATTTAAAAATAAACTACAAAAGCTAAATTTAATATACTTTTATAAGTTAAAAAGCTGATCTAAGCTCAATCAATTCTTTCTTAAATATGTTCAGCGTCATTGTTGACCTCTCTTTTTTTCTGCACAAGCTTTATAAAATAAGAATTTGCATTGCAACTTTGCTGCTATTTGTTCTTAAAACTAAAATATAAGCTCCCCTTGGATACTTCTCCGGCAAAATATCAATCGTGTTTAAGTATGGATTTAGCTGCCCTTCAAAAAGGACGTCAATAAGCTCCCCAATTGGATTATACAAAAGCAAAGTCCCAAGCTCAATGCGGTCTGTTTCAAGATCAATACCAAATTCAATTTGCGTTGGCTTGGAAATTGGATTCGATTGCGTATTTATAAAGGCATTTGGGAAATTGTAATTATCGTAAACTGATTGCGGGTCTACTCCTTCAGCTCTTAGCTTGATTTGGGCAGAGGGGCTAACTGGGTCATTCGACATTATTTGCAAATTGGATTCCACATACCCTGCTTTTAATGGCAAGAAAGAAAGTGCAATTTGCATTTTTTCATTTTCTTGCAAAAAAAGACTATCGGCAAATTCTGGCTCTGTCCTGAGGATTGAAAATCCCTTTTTCCCAATCATATTCAGCTTTACTTCGTAAATCATAGCCCCCAAGCTATTAGCTGGCTCAATATCAAGAATTAGTTCCTTTTCTTCATTAATATTTACTTTTCCAAAGTCTATTGTGTCGGAGCTAAGTAAAATTTTGGGAGTGGGACCTGTTTGAAATTGCAAGAAAAGCTCGGTTCCAAAGTCTGGATTAAACCTTTCGAGCAATCCGCCTTTTTCGTCCATAATAAGCATCGAGCCGGCACCTGCTTCTGAATAAAACTGCCAGTAAAGTCCATTTTTTGCCAAATCGAACAATTTGAACTCATAGCAACCGTCAGGCAAATCGACTGTGTCGCGATAATAAGTGCTTGATTGTAAATTCCTTCGCTGGTGAATAATTTCGGATTGAGCATTTTTTACTTCATAGTAATTTTCGTAGGCGAATTTATTTGTAAGTAATTCAAAAATCAATTTATTAGGAAAATACTTTACGGGCTTTATATTGCTTAAAATTATGTTGTCCTCCGGGTTTTCATCTTCGCTATTGTTTGGATTTGAAATTTCAACTTGAAAATATTCATCTTCTCTACTTAAGGGATATACTGGCAGCACAACATTTTCTTTTTCATTAAAATTCAAATTTCCATTCCAAATAATTTTTTGCTTTTCTTTATTCGGAACTCCATATTCAATTTCCAAACTATTTAATACGTTTGATCCTTGATTAGAGATAATAATTTCTGGATTTAAGCAGCTTGGGTTTTTTCTGCTGAACTCCCATTTATTGCTTGGAGCAATAATTTCTTCTATTGCCGCATTGTTCTCAAAAACAATGTCTTCATATAAAATAAGGCTGGAAGATATGTAATAGGAGCAGTTATTGTTGTCAATATTCACAAAGGGAGTCATATCGAAGAAAAAAGTATGTTCTTCTCCCGGGTTTACCTGGTTTGTTATTTCGTTGAAAAATGGGACAACAGGCAAGCCTGGGCACCAATTTGCGCGATCATAGAGCCAGGTGCCGGGCTGGGGATAATGTGGGTTCATTCCGCAATCGTCTTTCCAAACGCGATTTGTTGCCACTTTTTCCTGATCGATAAAAATAAAATTGTCTTTCTTGCAGAACTCAGCGCAGTTCTCGTTTCCACCAAAGCCATGTCCGGTGATGATTGTTCTTAAAGCGGCGTTTTTTGTATTTTCATCAATGCTTATAGTTTTTTCACCAATCAAGCTCCCAATTGGTTTTTCTGCGTTTCCATATTCAAAATTTCCATACACAAGTTTTTCCACCTTAAAGGCTTTTCTTGCCGCTGTTCCTTTTACAAAAATAAAATCTAAGGTTGCGGTAAAGCCATCGCTCCAGCCATCATAAAAAACATCTACCTTCGCTGAATCAATTAGAAGGGGAGCAAAATCAGTTATATCAAATCTATAAGTGCGAGACCAAGTGGAAGTTAAATTCCCGCTATAAGGGGTTATAAAACGTCCAAGTTCAAAATCCACTGCTTGCTCTTCAATATTTTTCTCTAATAGCAGGCAAACAGTATAATCCCAAGGACTGCACCCGCCGTCTGGGCAGCCGATAGTTAAATCGAGCCAAATTTTCCTAAAAGATTCCCCGCTGGTTGGGAAAAATGCGTCTTGGACAAAATGCCCATGCCAATCTAAATGCTCTCTGTCGTGGGTTCTAATATGAATTGTATCCCCGAGAGCAAAGGCAGAAGTCAAGCTGATGAGTAAAATGGCAAACGATGATAGTGCAAGTTTTTTCATTTCTATTCTATATTTTGTATAAATATCATGCAATATAAGAATGTATTTTCAAAAATTAAAATAAAAAAAAGGGACAGAAAAAATTCTGCCCCTTTAAAAATCTTATTATATCAAAAATTTAAGCGGATATTAATCCATCGACTCAATTATTTGAGCTATAATAATGTTCATTCCTTTTACAGTTTTAGTTTTTCCAATTATGCCTACAGCTTTATTGCTTGCATATCTAGCTAAATTTTTTCCAGCAAAAGAGCCGTCTTCATTAAAAACGAAATAAATCTTTTGATTTTTACCTGTGCCAGTAAGGAAAACTAAGGGCGAGCCTTTTTCTGCTAATTGAATAGCTTCGTCTTTTGTTACTGCTCCTTTACCGCCGATTACAAAATCGGAAAAGCTAATGATGGTGCCTTTAATTGGCTTTGTTTTAGCACTTGTCTTAGTTGCTGTCTTCTGCTTTTCACTTGTGGTGCTAGGAGAGATTTGAATAGTTTTCTTTTCTGCCGGTTTGGCTTGCTCAGTTTTCTGAGTTTCTGATTTTTGCGTGCCAATAGTTTTTTGTGTAGCTTCTTGCGCGTTTGTGTAAGCAAAAAGGAAACTGAAAGCTATAATCAATGCAAATATTTTTTTCATTGTTTTCTCCAAATATGGATTATTTATTTAGCATAAGGCAAATTTTTGCCAGATTGATAAGAAATTACACACTCAACGTATCTATTGTCTTTCTGACCTTGCAAAAAGTTTCCTTGGCTATCTCTTTTAATAAGGATTTTTGCGTAATTATAATCATTGCCATTTTTTACTCTTAAAATAAGGACAATGCTTCTATTCATTGCGTCAGTGAAATCGGGGTCGAGCAAATTGAAAATATTTTCACCGAAAACTACCCCTTCATTTAATGCTTCGCTATCATACACTTCATTTAAAGAATTAGCGAACCAGAGCTTTGTTCCCAATTCAGCTGGATTTAATGCTGTTCCAGCGCCAAATTCAATTTTTGAAGCAGAGCCAAAAAGCAATTGCTTTGCATCGCGTGTATCAAGAGCAACATTCCATTTATCTTTACTTGCAACTGTTAAAGTTTTTGGCTTTAAACCATCTTCGTCAAAAATTTGCAAGCCACTTCCGAGCTTGGAGGCATATTCATAAAGTCTAATTGGCTCATCGTTTACATTTGTTTCAAATCTTGTTGCGGTTGCCCATCTGATTTCGATTTTTTCACTTTCATTTTTGTCGATATTTCTTGCAACAACAGTAATTGTGTATTCTGTTTCTTTTTGCAAATCCTTAAAGATGTGCATATTTGTTTTTTTATCAAGAATCACTGGCTCAAATATGCCTGGTGCGAGTGTAACGTAATAATCAAGGAAATAATCCTCGTTTTTCGAGACTGAGTGCTCAAACTTAATAGCAATCTCTGAATCGCTTAAAGAAGTTGCCATCAAATCTGTTGGTGCTTTTACTTCTTTTACTGGATCTGGCTCAACTGGGTCATTGCTATCCTCGCAGCCGGCGAAAAATAAGCCTGATACTATCAAAGCTATTGCGAATAAATAAAATTTTTGGTATTTCATAAGAACTCCTTCTTAATATTAGAAAAAATGTTTAAAAATTTTTATTGTTAATTTGGTGAATTTTCAATTTAAACTTATTTACAATTTTTATAAATACTGTTTGCAAAATTAATAAAAATAACAACTTAAAAGCAACTATTTTCTATTTAAAGTGAATTTTTCTAAATTAAAAAATCTTCTCGGAGTTTCTACCACAGTATTCTTTTTGAAATAACTGCCGCTAACCGAGCGCACATCTTCAACGGAATAAAATGCGTTTGGGTTAAAATCTTTTATAGTCCCAATAACTTCTTTCATATCAACTCGTTTAAGAACCATAAAGATTAAGGTAACAGGCCCATGGAGACCTTCTGCATTGACTGAGGTGAGATGATATTTTCTCTCCCTTAAATCGGCAACTAAATCCGAAGCGTCTTTATTAGTTATAACACGCACAATCACTTGTCCAAGCGATAGTTTTTGCTCAAAAATCACGCCAACATAAGTTCCCATTGCGAAGCCGAATGCCCACACTACATAGTAAAAAAAGCTATTTAAATTTTGCATTACTTGCGATGCAGCGGTAACCCAAATTAATGCTTCGAAAAAACCAAACAAAGAAGCAACAGTGCGATAGCCTTTGCTTACTAAAATGATTCTAATTGTTCCGAGGCTTACATCGAAAATTCTTGCAAAAAAGATTAGTAATGGGATTAATAATAAAGCTGTAACGTTTTCAGAAAAATAATTTATTATATCCATAAATCCTTTTTTTATTAGTTATCTAACTATTAACGAACTTGTAAATAAAAAATTTTATTTATTTATTTTGCTTTTAAAATATCCCTTATTTCCGTCAATAGCTTTTCTTCGCTGCTCGGCTCGATGGCTGGAGTTTCTTCTTCTTTTTTCTTAAACTTATTTATTCCCTTAACAGCCATGAACAAAACGAAAGCAATAATTGTAAAGTCAATAATGGTATTAATAAAAGTCCCATATTTTAACAATACTGGCTCAGGTCCATCTTGCAAAACAAAAGCTAAAGAGGAAAAATCTACCCCGCTTAGCAAAAGGCCTACTGGCGGCATAACCACGTCTGCAACTATTGAACTGACAATTTTTCCAAACGCAGTTCCAATTATCACACCTATTGCAATATCTACTGCATTGCCCTTAATGGCAAACTCTTTAAATTCCTTAAAAATACGCATAAAATTTTTTTATAATAAATTAATAATGAAAAAAATTATTTCTTATTTTATAAGGCAAAATTACTAAAAAATTATGGATTATGAAAAAGGGGCGTAAAAAGCATTTATTATAAAAATCCCTCCCTAATTCCTTTTTCAAAGGTGGAGAAAGAATATCCCCCGCTGGCGGGGGAAAAGGGGGTGGATCTTTATATATAACAGCTATTTAATGCTTTTATATCCTTCCCAAGTCCAAATGAAAAGCAGAGGGAATTTTCCATTTATCCCGTAGGGATTATATTATTGTAGCAGTCAATTACCCCGCGACTGTGCTTATCTCGTAGGGATTATATTATAAAAGTGAAACAAATAATTTAATCCCTGGCGGGATAAACACGGTCAAGGTTTTCCTTTTGCTACAATAATTTAATTCCTACGGAATATCTTTCCTTCAAAGAATAATTAACAATTAAACTTCCTACGGAATATTTTTCATTCAAAAACCTTTTTTCCACCCCCTGCCCCCGCCAGCGGGGGATATATGACTGTTCTGTGTTTTCCACCTAAAAAGAATCTCCCCCTTTGAAAACGTGGGTCGGGGGGATTTCTGGATTTTTTGCTACGCTCGAAATGAACTCAATTATTCACCTTTGCTTTGTAAATCGCTTCGCAATAAACTATATACTTCAATATCGGTGAAAATTCCATTGGAAAGCAGCTCGCCATCTCGCTCTATCCCTTCAAATTCAAAGCCAAGCTTGATAGGAATATTCCTGCTCAAAGTGTTTGCCACAGCACATTTGATCTGAACTCTATTGAAATGCAACTCAAAAAAAGCAAATTCAATTAATGCACAAACAGATCTCGTTACAATTCCTTTTTTCTGCAAATCCTTGGAAAGCCAATAGCCAATCTCAGTTTTACGGTTAAAATTATCGCTATCTTTAAAGCCGATCATACCTGCAAAGTTATTGCAATACTTTATTACAAAAACATATTCTCTTCTGTCTAAAGGTATGTCTAATATGCTTTTTACAAATGCTTCTGAATCCTTTACCGTTCTTGTATTGCTAACGAAAGGGAGCCACTTCCCTAAATATTCGCGTTGAGAATCGATGGTGCTAAAAATATCTTGAGCATCGCTAAGTTCAACTTGCTTAAGAATAATTTCATCGCTTACTTGAATTATTTTTCCGTTACTTTTCATTAAAAAACTAATCTATTCCTTTAAAAATTATAAACCCAAATTCAATAGAGCTGCTTTTCCATTTCTTGTCTTTTGCTAAATCGAACAAGGGAATGTTTGCTTGGAGAAAGAAGCTGGCATAGTAGTTCAAATAAAAACTCCAATCGTAACCCGCTCTTAGATTTGGAAATATGTTAAATCTATTTATATCGGAAAAGCTTGCTGAACTTATTACTCTCGTTCGCCAAGGAAAATCCATTGGTTCAAGCACTGTTTCACTGTATTTATTGCTTGTGTTAAAAAGATAAGAGAAAAACAAAGAAGCAGCTAAATGGAAATGTGAATCGAAAAGCCGTCTCTTCCCGCCAATTTCTAAAGATATATTTGAAATAATGCTATTAAGCTCGTATTGAGTTGTAAGACTATCATAAAGCCTCGGCAGTCGCTCAATTTTATAGAAAGAAACAGATTGATTTTTAAATAGCAAAGATAGCAAAGCACTGCTATTGCCCGAAAACCACTTTTCCGCGCTTGCTCCAATAGAAAAACCTTTTGCTGAGCCATCATTGAATTGGCAGCAGTGAACAAAATACTCTCTTAAATCAATATTTGAATGATGCGATGAGTGATTATAAGAACTGTTTAAACCAAGAAAAAGAGATGGGGCTTCAATCGGATAGCGAGTAGTATATTGCCAGTTAAAGCCTTGCGAATGCAAGTGCAAGCAAGTGAAAAAAATCAATATGACTATAAATACTACTCTGTGCATGATCAATTTATTTTTTTCCAAAATTACAAAAATATTCCTTTTTGAATCTCTGTTTTAATATAAGCAATGTTTTACTGCAAGGTTTACAATCTATCTAAGTTCACAGAAATATAAGCAGCTATTGAAATAAAAAATGGAATTATAAGAGTTTTTTTATTTAATATTTCTGAGTTTTCATCAAATTGTTCTTTCACTCTGCTGAAAAAATGTGTATTTCTGTGAATGTGGATAGCCGACACTTCTAAGGTCAGGCTATTAAGCAAATTCTGTTGTTTTTTATCATCAAAGCCAAGTTTAACTCCAGTATATACTTTTATAGCTGGTGCAATCACATTTTCATCAATATGCTTTCCACCAACTCGCTTATCTTGATAAAGGTCGGATTGAATTTGCTCCCACCAAGTTATATCGCCCATAGAAATCCCCGCACCTACGCCATAGTAACTTTTGAATTGAGAAATAATTGGCACATACTCCCAAGTTAAAAAAATTGGAATGGTATTTACGATAATGGATTGCCCGTAGTTTCGAGTAAAAGGAAATCCGCGTGAGCTAATTCCTTCAAAAGTATACAGATCTTGAATTTTTGATTGAAAATAATCGACAGAAATTCCAAGATAATGAAAAGCTGAGTGCTGCCATTTAATTGCGCCGTGGAATTGAACTCCCGATTTAAAGCTATTAGCTTTTCCTTTAAATAAATCGCTTTGATAAGATTCAAAAAAAACCTCAGAAGACATAGCTAAAGCAGTTGCCAAACCGATTTCTAACTGTATTTTCTTATTAGCGAATAATGAATCTACTACAAATTGAGAATAAGCATTGTTATCAAATAAGAAAAAAATTAATAATACAATTATGAAAAGTAAAAAATTTTTCATAGTTTTATATTTTATGTTTCATATTTTAAGAAAATTTGAAATATACTTTTTTTTATAGCAATTTAAATAAATTATCTTTACGATAATTGATAATTGTAAACGGACTAAATGAAAAATAGCAGCGAAAAGAAAGTAACTAAGGTATTAATAGAAGTTGCACCTTACATGAATTTGAGCTGGCAAATGCTGATTACTATTGGGATTTTTATTTTCATTGGCTGGTATATAGACAATAGATTTGGCACAAAACCAATTTTTATTTTAGTTTTTTCTTTTTTGGGAATAGCTTTAGCATTTTATAATTTTTTTAGAACAGTAAACGAATTAGGAAAGAGGGGAAAAAAGGATAAATGATTTGGATTTCGATTTTAATTCCAGTAGTTATTGCTTTTGCTAATATCTATATTTCAATAAGCGTTATAAAGAAAAACATAAAAAAACCATTTAGTCAATTCAATAAAATATTCTTCACAGCTTTTTTAGTGCGATTTTTTTCTGTTATCATTCTATTGGCACTAATTTTAATATTTACCGATATAGATAAATTTGTTTTTGCATTAACTTTTATAATATCCGTGTTTTTATCGATAATTATTGAAATATTTTATTTAAACATTAAAAAAAATTTGATAAATTTGCATAAATAAGAAAGATTAAGGAAAGAAATGTCAAATACAACTGAGCAATTACAAACTGAAACAGCGGCTGGAGGGAATGAATTTCTTGAATTGTTTGGAGGAATAGGCGACCATTACGGGCTTATCATTGGTCCCTACCACGTTGCAGACCTTCCTTTTATATTCTATGACGATGGCTTTCACTTTTACCCAACTGAAAAAAGTATGGAAGAAGCTGGTATTTTCACTATGCAGGAAGGAAAACCAGTAAAAGCTTCAGATCAAAGTTCACCGGCACTTGATTTGTCAGTAACTAATTTGGTGTTTTTTCAGTGGTTGGCAATTATTTTGCTGTTTTTCTTATTTAGAAAAGTTAGCAAGGCGTATAAGAAAGATCCAAGCTCGGCTCCGCGTGGAATTCAGAATATGTTTGAGGTCCTTGTTTCTTATGTAAAAGACGAAATAGTTATTCCTAATATACCGGGCAAAAATGCTTCTTACCGACTGCTGCCCTATTTTTTAACTTTGTTTTTCTTTATTTTAGGAATGAACTTAATAGGGCTAATCCCGGGAGCTCATACTGCCACCGGCTCTATTGGAGTAACGGCTGCACTTGCCGTTACTGCGTTTATTGTAATAAATATAACATCAATCAAAGAGGCTGGACTTAAAAATTATTTTAAGCATTTGCTTGGAGGCGCTCCTGTTGGCTTGTCTTTTATTATGGTGCCAATAGAAGTCCTTTCGATGTTTATCAAGCCATTTGCTTTAACCATTCGTCTTTTTGCAAATATGACTGCTGGACACATAGTGCTTTTAGCCTTACTCGGCTTACTTTTTTATTTTAAAACAATAATTATCTCGCCTGCCATTGTTGGTTTTTCTGTTTTTCTTTATTTTCTTGAGTTTTTGGTTGCCTTGATTCAAGCATACATATTTACAATGCTAACAGCAATATTTGTTGGATTAGCAATAGGCGATCACAGCTCGGAGGAGCATCAGGAGCAAGCTGCTAATTAGTAGAAAATTTTTTTATAGATAGATTTTTTGTTTTTTTAATTAATATTATGGAGATTTAAATGGACGGAAATTCATTAGCTTATTTAGCTGCTGGATTTGGCGCAGGCATAACGGTAGTCGGCGCTGCTTTAGGAATTGGAAAATTAGCCGCTACTGCATTAGAATCAATAGGTAGACAGCCCGAGGCGGCAAATGACATCAGAACAACAATGATTATTGCTGCTGCTCTTATCGAAGGTGTTGCATTCTTTGCAGCCGTTGTCTGTTTGTTACTTGCAATTAAGTAAAGCAACTTAGCCAGTTCTCCTCTGAGTAGAGGAGAACTGGGATTTTAAACTGTGCTGTCATTCTGAACGTAATGAAGAATCCAGTAAGGATTATAGAGTTTTGTAAAATTAATTTGACATTTTAAACTATTCGCCATTAGTTATTTATTATCAATGACTAATAACGAATGATTTAAAAAAATAAAAAAAATATAAAAGGATTTTTATGGATAGCTTATTAAGTGTAAATCCGGGACTAATAATCTGGACAATCATAAACTTTTTAATATTTCTATTAATAATTTTAAAGTTCGGCTCTAAGCCAATAATGAACGCTCTTAAGTCAAGAGAAAATAGAATTAACTCAGCTATTGAGTCTGCTGAAAAAGCAAAAACAGAAGCGGAAAAGCTTTTTATTGAATCTGAAAAAAGGATTCAAACTTCTAAGGAAGAAATGTCTCAAATCGTTGCAAAAGGCAGACAAGCTGCGGAGGATATAATAAAAAAAGCAAGTGAAGAAGCTGATTTACAAAAGAAAGCAAAGCTTGACGATGCAATTGGAGAAATAGAAAAAAGCAAGAACATTGCATTGATTGAGTTGAGGAAAGAAGTTGCTCAAATGGCTGTTGAAGCTGCCGAAAAAATCATTGACGCTAATCTTGATAAAGAAAAGCATTATCAGTTAGTTGAAAAATATATTGAGAAAATACCTAAGAATTAAATATG
>JAAYJM010000222.1 GCA_012522895.1 Ignavibacteria bacterium | reverse complement strand
GACATATTGACATAAGAATCGTCTGTATTTTGTTCTTTTTTTTTCATAATTTTTTCTATTTGAAGAATTTAAATATAAAGAATTATAAAATTGATTTATAAATTAAATTATTATTTATTGCGTATTTGGGTTTACCTTTAAGTTTCGATCCAATAAAAGGTGTGTTTTTAGATTTAGATCTAATGCTTGATTTTTCAAGAACCCAGTCTTCGCTTGGATGAAAAATTGTTAAGTTCGCCTTCTCATCTTTATCTATTCTAATTTTGGGTAAATTCAAAATCTGCCTTGGCTTTGTTGACATAAGCTCGATAATTCGCTCTAATCCAACGTGTCCAGCATTATACAAATAAGTTAATGCTATTCCTACTGAGCTTTCCAGACCAATAATTCCATTAGGGGCTTTTTCAAATTCTACATCTTTTTCGTGCAAAGTATGCGGAGCGTGATCGGAGGCTATACAATCAACCGTTCCGTCTTTAATTCCCTCAATTATAGCTTCAAGATCTTCTTTGCTTCTTAAGGGCGGATTCATTTTATAATTCGTATCGTAAGCAATTAGTTTTTCTTCAGTTAAGGAAAAATGATGAGGCGCCACTTCGCAGCTTAGCTTTTGCCCTCTTTTTTTTGCAATCCTCATATTGTCAATCGAGCCTTTTGTGCTAAGATGACAAGCATGATAGCGGTGATTACCACAATACTCAGCTAACATTATATCGCGACTTAATATAATTTCCTCGGCAACCGTTGGGTAACCTTTAAGTCCAAGCTGGAAAGAAACTCTGCTTTCATTCATTGCAAAATTATGCGTTAAGGAGTGATCCTCGCAATGCTGAGCAAGCAGAATCTTATCTATTGAAGTGTAATCTAAAGCAAGCTTCATAGTTGTTGAATCTTTTATGCAATCTCCATCATCAGTAAAATAAATCGCTCCATATTCGTTAAGTTCTTTGATTGGAGCAAGTTGCTTTCCTTCCCTTGCCTGAGTTATTGCAGCTGCTATATGCACTGTTGTCAAACGATTTTTTGCTTTACTTTTAATAAATTCGATGACGCTTGCATTGTCAATCGCGGGTTCAGTATTTGGCATGCAGCATATTTCAGTAAAACCACCATTGGCAGCAGCCTCGCAACCTGTTTCTATTGTTTCTTTTTGCTCAAAGCCTGGCTCCCTTAAATGCACATGCATATCGACAAAGCCAGGTGCGGCAACAAGTTCTGAGCCTTCTATTAGTTCAGTTTCATTGTCTATATCAGCCTCATCTATTGAGCAATGTTTAATTAGTCCATCTTTAACCCAAAGATTGACAATACTATCTACCTTATCTTCTGGGTTTATTAATCTAATCTTTTTAAAAAAATGATTCAAATTAATCTCCAAATTTATTTGATAATTTAATAAATCTTGTTTGAATATACAAAATTTTATTTCATAATATTAGCCAAGCTATTAAATTCTTTTACCAGTTGCTCTTTGCTTGTCTTTAAAATGTCTTTTATTTCAAAAACTTCCTTTTGAACTCGCCCAATATTAATGCAATCCATTGAATATTTGGAGCAGAAATCGTGCAATCTAAGAGCGTTTTCTTCAGAACAAGTTATGACAACTTTAGTTTGAAATTCACCAAAAAGCAATAAATTGTTATATTTATTATTAGTTAAGTCAATTTCTTTAATATCAACAAAAGCTGCTAAGTTATTGTTAGATAAGATAGTTTTCTCTGCAAGACTGATAGCCAGACCACCTTCGCTGATATCTTGCGCGTAATTGATTAAACCGTTTGTTATACAATCTAACATAAGTCTTTGTAAATCAAGTTCTTTATTAATGTTTATTGATGTTATATTGGCAACATTATCATTATGAATTAATTTGAGATATTGCGAAGCACCTAAGTTGTAATTTATTAAATCATCTTCATAAGTATATCCAATTAAATAAATTAAATCATTTTCTTTAACAAAACCATTTGATATAGTCTTATTCAAATCTTCTATCAGTCCCAACATACCAATTGTTGGGGTTGGGTAAATTGCTCTATTTTGAGATTCATTGTGAAAACTCACATTTCCACCAGTAACCGGGGTATCGAAAAGTCGGCAGGTCTCCCCCATTGCCCTTATTGTTTCTTGAAAAGTCCAATAAACCTCGGGGTCATAAGGGTTACCAAAATTGAGGCAATTAGTGATGGCAAGCGGTTTGGCTCCTACGCAAACTAAATTTCGAGCTGCTTCTGCTAACGCAATTTTAGTTCCATTATAAGGGTCTAAATAGACATATCTGCTATTGCAATCAATGCTTAACGCAATTCCTTGTTCGGGAAGTTCTTTAATTCTTAAAACAGCTGCACCAGATTTTATATCTACTGTGTTTGTGCCTACTTGAGAATCATACTGCTCGAAAACCCATTTTTTTGATGCAATTGTAGGCGTTTTTAAAAGTTTCCAAAAAATTTCCTCTGTCGACAGCTTTGGCTCTATTTTCGAAGCATCAAACTTCTTTGCTTCCTCTATATATTTTGGTTTAATAGCTTCGCGAGTATATTGAGGCGCGCCTCCGCCAAGAACCAGAGAATCAGCTGGCATAAAGCAAACCTGCTTCCCATCTCGCCAAATATCAAGCATACCACCTTCGGTAACCTCCCCGATTTGAGCAATCGGGACGTCCCATTTATTGCAAATTTCTATTGCTTTTTGCACTTTATTTTTATCAAAAACAAAGAGCATTCGTTCCTGCGATTCAGAAAGCATAATTTCGTAAGCGCTCATATTTTTTTCACGCAAGGGAACTTTATCTAAATCCACTTTCATACCCACGCCAGATCTTTGGCTCATCTCGGAAGTTGAGCAGGAAATTCCAGCGGCGCCCATATCTTGAACGCCCACCACGGCGCCTGATTCGATTAGTTCAAGAGTAGCTTCGAGCAATAGCTTTTCTGCAAAAGGGTCTCCAAATTGAACTGTGGGACGCATTCCTTCTGTTTGCTCGTCAAATTCGCGAGAGGCAAGCAGCGAGGCACCGTGTATGCCATCTCGTCCGGTGCTGCTTCCGACAATGAAAACAGGGTTGCCCACTCCGCTTGCTGCGGCAGTTGCAACCTTATCTGCCCTCACAATACCAGCCGCCATAACGTTTATCAAAGGGTTGTCGAAATAGCAATCATCAAAATAAATTTCCCCGCCAACTGTGGGAACGCCAAAGCAGTTACCGTAATGAGAAATTCCACTGACAGCGCCATTTAGTAAAAACTTAGTCCTCTCGGAGTCCAATTCACCAAAGCGAAGCGAATTAAAGGCGGCGATGGGACGGGCTCCCATAGAGAAAATGTCTCTTAAAATACCCCCGACACCGGTTGCGGCTCCCTGAAAAGGCTCAATAGCAGATGGGTGATTGTGGCTTTCCACTTTGAAGCAAATAGCAAAGCGCTTGCCTTTCTCATCGGTTCCAATATCGACTAAGCCAGCATTTTCTTCTCCAGCATCAACGAGCAAGCGACCGCCAGAGCGAGGAAGCGTTTTAAGTTGCTTAATAGAATTTTTGTAAGAGCAATGCTCACTCCACATTACCCCATAAACACCAAGCTCTGTGTAAGTCGGGGTTCTTCCTAAATACTCGCATACTTTGAGATATTCATTTTCAGTCAAACCAACGGAGATTGCGGTTTCTAAATTTACTTCAACCTCGGAATACAAGCTATTTGTTTTGTCCATTACTATTATTTTTCATTATTAACAAAAATTAATTAACAAAATTAACTATTTTTCGTCATAAAACATTAGTGAAAGGCAAAAAATTAATATTTTTCTATTTTAATCGGAAGTCATATTGAACGCCAAAAATCTATTTTAAAACTTTTTTAACTTTTATGCTTTTGTTTTTGATATTAAGACAGGTCGATAATAATGTGAAGTATGTCATATAAAATGTTGTAATTATTTAATATATCAATTATTTATAATTAATTGTTTGACATAATGCTGTAACATATTGCGATATAAATAGATGGAATATTTACTTAATATAATATGAATTTTGAGAACTATTAGGATTCTTTTATATTTATTATTTTTATATTTTATATTAAGTTTGATTTTGCTAAATTTGTAATAAAAAATTATACTAATAAAAGAAACTCGGAGTATGAAAAAGACCAAACTGTGCTTGTTGCTACTTTTTACAACCATTTTAGCCCTATCCCCATTTCAATCCTTTTCAGCGGCAAAAAAGCTTAGTCTTGACGAAGCACTGAAAATTGGATTAAGTAACAACAAAGAAATTAAAATTGCCTTAATGAATATTGAAAAAGCGGACGCAGCTGTTGATGAAGCTTTTGGATATGCTTTGCCAACCTTGGATTTTTCTGCTTCATTTTCCCATTACCTTGAAACTCCAAAAATGCCTTTTGTTGATTTTGAGGCTATGCTTACAAACGCATCTTATGCCTTGCTATTTAAAGAGAATGTAATTCCGGAAGATGATTCAAAATTTGTTCCTATGAAGTCTGCTTTGATGTCCTTTACTCAAGCAAATAATTATCAAGCAGGGCTGGAGCTGAAACAAATTTTATTTAACTCAGCTGTGCTGCGTGGAATTGGCGCCTCCAAAATCTATTTAAATCTTTCAAAAGAGCAACTTAATTCTTCAATCACCAAAATAGTTCTCGATATTAAAAAAGCATTCTACGGCGCTCTGCTTGCAAAAGAGCTGTCGAATATTTTGAACGAGGCTTATTTGAATGCCCAATCTAACTTTTCCAACGTAAAAGCATTGCATAATGAAGGGCTTGTTTCCGATTTTGACCTTTTGCAAACCGAAGTAAATGTTGAGAATATAAAGCCCAGTATGGTCGAAATGGATAACCTGTATAAGAATTCTCTTGAAGGGTTAAAAGTGCTAATGGGAACCGAGCAAGATACAGAAATTGAGGTTATTGGAGAAATAAGCTATTCTGATCAAGATATTCCTAACGAAAATGAAACAGTCGAACGCGTGATGTCAAAAAATTTCGACTTGAAAACGCTAAATTTAAAAAGAGATGTCGATAACGCTTTTATTGATTTAGATAGAGCGGAATGGTGGCCCACACTCGTTGCTTTTGGTAATTACGCCTTTGCAGGCTCCTCAAATAGTTTAGACTTTATGAATTATCGCTCTTCTATGGTTGGTTTAAATTTTTCTATTAACCTTTTTAAAGGAAATCAGACATTGAATAAAGTCCAACAATCCACTATTACGGTATTGCAAACTGAGGAGCAAATAAAACAACTCCAATCTTATTTATCTGCGCAGGTAAAATCGAATCTTTTAGAGTTAGAAAGAACAAAGTCTTTGGTAGAATCTCAAGAAAGAAATGTTAATTTAGCACAACGTGCTTACGATTTGTCGCTTATAAGATATAAGGAAGGGACTGGCAGTCAGCTTGAAATTCAAAATTCCGAGCTTGCCCTTCGTCAAGCAAAGACAAACCGCTTGCAAACAGTATATAGCTATATCCTTTGCCAATTTCAACTAGATAATTTGTTAGGGGCTTTGGAAGACGAATATTTGGACTATGTTCAGCCAAAATAAGAAAATAATTATAATATATATAGGGAAATTTTATGAATCAAAAAATGTCATTTGTTAGCTTTGTTTTAGTCCTCTCCGTTTCAGCTTTTTTGTTTATAGCTTGCCAAAAGGAAGAGCTGCAAGAAAGAGCAATGAGCGTAGAGCAAATTCGTGAAATAGAAGGAGCTCCCGTTTCCGTAATGGTGCTTGCTCCACAAGAATTTGAAAGAAAATTGAACTTTTTTGCAAGTCTTTCTGGCATAAAAGAATATAAGGAACACTCTAAAGTCGCTGATAGAATTCAAAAAATTAACGTGCAAGTTGGAAGCTCTGTCCCCGCGGGGAAAGTCATAATTGAGTTTCCAACTAATAATCCAGCTTTGCAGTATAATCAAGCTAAAGCTGCTTATGAGAATGCTGAAAAGACATATAAACGCATGAAAAATCTTTTAGAAGCAGGAGAAAGTTCTCAAGCCAACTATGACGGCGCAGAAACTCAGTATATAGTAAGTAAAAGAAATTTTGAATCTATAAAACAGTTAGTCTTAGTTGAAACCCCAATAAGTGGAGTGGTTACTGAGCTTTTTTACAAAGAAGGGGACAATGTTGATTATGGCAGGCATCTTTTTACAGTTGCTCAATTAAATAGAATGAAAGCAAAAATATGGGCAAGCGATGAAGAAGTTGCTCAACTAAAAGTTGGTATGACAGCAGTGATCTCATTGAACGATCAAAATATCGAAGGAAGGATTTCTGAAATTGCGCTTGCTAAAGACATGAACAAAAAGGCATTTGCCGTGGAAGTTCAATTCAACAATCCTAAAATGCTGCTTAAAAGTGGAATGACAACAGATTTAAGTATCACAATATACAAAAAGGCGAACACGATTACGGTCCCGCGTAATTTTATAAAAAATGAACTTGGAAAGCATTTTGTATTTTTAGATGTGAATGGGACGGCACAAAGGCGCGATATAGAAGTTGGTGAAGATTCTGGAATTTATACAGAAGTAGTTAGCGGTTTGCAAGCCGGAGATAGATTGATAACCGATGGTATTGCCCTTGTTAAAGATGGAGCTAAAATTAAAGTGACTAAAACAGAAGGGAATTAAAATGCAGATTGCAAAAATTTCAATAGAACGCCCAATAATGATGACGATGATAATAATGGTCTTTGTCATTTTTGGTATTATCGGCTACACTTCTCTTAAAGTTGACCAGATGCCAGAAATTGAAATTCCCTTCGTTACCATCAACACAATATACGTTGGAGCGGGTCCAAAAGAAATTGAAACATTGATTACTAAAAGAATAGAAGACGCCGTTTCTACAATCACTCAAATCGAAATGATACAATCTTACTCCTTAGATGGAGTGTCAGTCGTTTTGATTGAATTTAAAATGGGTAAAGATATTGATGTTGCTAATCAGGAGGTGAAAGATAAAATTGATGCGATACTTAACGATTTGCCCGAAGATGCTAAAAGACCAATAGTTCGAAAGGTTGATATTAGATCTTTCCCGATTGTAAATCTTGTGCTGAGCGGCGATCTGAATCCCCAAGAGTTATATAATATCGCAGATAAAAATTTAAAAGATAGGTTTTCTCAAGTTGATGGCGTTGCTAGCGTTAATATTTCCGGTGGGCAAGAAAGAGAAATTTGGGCTGTTTTAGACGACAAAGTAGCTTATGAGAATTCTATTTCGCTTGTCCAGCTTTTACAAATTTTAAAAGCTAATAATATGAATATACCCGGTGGCTATTTCCAATTTGGAGATCAAGAGTTTTCTGTTAGGCTACAAGGGGAGTTTAACGATATCGAAGCGATGAAGGAAATGCAAATTCCAACTCCATTTGGTCCAAAAAAACTTAAGCAGTTCGCAACGGTTATTGACACTGGAAAAAGAGTTAGGGAAAGAGCAATTTATTTTGATAATATTACAAAAGTTAGAGATTCTAATATCGTTCGGCTTGGAATTGTAAAAAGTCCTGATGGCAATGTAATTAAAGTTGCTGACGCTATTAGAGAAATCTTGCCGGAAGTTAAAGCCTCGCTTCCGCCTGGTGTTAATCTTAATATAGTCAGCGATAACTCGGAATACGTGAAAAGCAGTATTGACGATACAATCAGTAATATTGTTCTTGGTGTAATTTTTACCTCAATAGTTCTATTTATTTTCCTCGCTAATTTTCGCTCTACTTTTATAATTGCATTATCAATGCCTACCTCAATTATATCAACTTTTATGTTGCTAAACTTTTTCGGTTTAACACTTAATATGATGACCTTGATGGGGATTTCTGTTTCAATTGGTGTGCTTGTGGCAAACTCAGTGGTGGTATTAGAAAATATTTTCAGGCATAAGAACTTAGGAAAAACTAATAAGCAAGCCGCTTTAGTTGGAACGAGCGAGGTTACTGTGGCGGTGATGGCTTCTACTTTGACAAATTTAGTGGTGTTTTTACCTATTTCAAGTATGTCGTCTACCGTAGGTCAGTTTTTAAAAGAACTCGCACTTGCAGCAACTTTTGCTACCATTTTTTCTTTAATCTTTTCTTTTACGCTTACTCCAATGCTTGCCGCGCTTATTTTACCAAAATCATCAAAAGAAGGTAAGTTAGCTGAAGCTGTAAAAAGATTTTTTGCCAAATGGGACGATGCTTATAGATATGTTTTAAAAATAATTTTAAAGAATAAAGGAATTGCTTCTTTAGTTGCATTGAGTTCATTTGTGTTATTAGTATTAATTGTGCTTGTTTTTGGTTCTAAAGTTGGCGCTGAATTTATTCCAGAAATGGATGACGGAAAAATTAGAGTGGATATTGAGCTTCCTGAAGGTTATAACTTAGAAGCAACAGCAAATGTCCTCCTTGAGGTAGAAAGCATTATCAATCAAGACAGCTTAGTTGAGCATACTATTACATCGCTTGGAAAAATTGACCAATTGACCACTGGAACAAACATGGCAAGAGTAGAGATCCAGCTTGTAGATTTAAAATTAAGGGAGAAAAAAGTTCAGCAAGTAATTTCGGAATTAACAAGAAAACTTGCCCATATACCCGCCCGTCTAATTGTGGATAAGCTCTCTTCGATGGGGCCTGGCGGAGCGCCAATTGAATTTTACTTGCTTGGGCAAGACGTTGATAAACTCGAGGAGCTAAAAGTTCAAGTTATGGAGGAGTTTGTAACCGTTCCGGGGCTTATTAACTTTGATCAAAGCTCTCGACCCGGGCAGCCAGAAATAACAGTCTTTCCAGATAGAGACAAGCTATCCGAGGCGTCTGTTACACTTCAAGAGGTTGCATTAACTCTCCGTTCTTCAATCGAAGGACTTGAATCATCAAAGTATCGAGATCTTGGCGATGAATATAATATAATGGTAACTCTGGATAACGAATCTATAAACAGTCCAGAAAAAATAAAGAATATTCCAGTTGTTTCTCAGACTGGGGCTATTTTTAGGTTATCTGAATTAGCTGATGTCCGCTTTACAACAGGGTATTCAAAAATAATGCATAGAGACAAATATACCTCAATCCAGTTTACCGGCTCAAGTGCTGAGGGAGTTCCCATAGCAAATGTTACAAATGAAATAGGCAGGAGAATGGAAAGCATTTCCTTGCCCCCCGGCTATTCATTCAAATGGGGAGGCAGCACAAAGATAATGAACCAAATGTTTGCCGATATGATTTTTGCCTTTGCTATTGCGGTGCTTTTGACATATATGTTAATGGCTGCTATGCTTGAAAGCTTTATTCAGCCTCTTTATATTTTAGTAACTATTCCTCTTGCTATGATTGGAGTGATAATCGCTATGTATTATACTAACACTTCTTTTGGAATTTCTTCATTAATGGGTGTTATTATGCTTATTGGAATTGTGGTAAACAATGCTATATTAATGCTTGATTATACAAATCAATTGCGGCGAGATGAAGGAATGCTCCCCAAAGATGCCTTAATTAATGCTTGCCCAGTAAAACTGAAACCCGTTTTGATGTCTACTCTTGCATTAATTTTAGGTATGCTGCCAATGGCATTGGGAATTGGTGATGCTGGATCCGAAATGAGGACACCGCTTGGTATTGTAAGTGCAGCTGGATTAATTGCCTCAACTATTTTGACCTTGTTTGTTGTTCCAGCTTTTTATTATATCTTTGCAAGGTCAAAAAGAAAAGAAATTGTTTAAGCTAACTTAATCAAATAGGAGTTTTTATGAAAAAGAAAACAATTTTTGAGTTTGAAAATGATGATATAAGTTTTTATGTCCAGGAGGACATTGGAATTGTAAGAATCCATTCAAATGCCTTTGAATGCTTGGCAGACCCAGACAAAAGTGGACAACTGCTTGCGATTATTGATTGGATAGAAAAAGACCCTGTTATAAAATCTTTAATGCTAATCAATGAACCAGAAGTTTTCAATAAAGAAAAAATACATAGTTTTTTAAGAAAAGTATTCAAGACAGATGAGCAGGGGAATTTGACTAATGTGCTATTTACTGAGAAAAGGGCATTAAGAGCAAGGCAACTAAACAGCTTTAGAAATATTATTACTAAGTTAATAAATTATCAAAAATTGCTTTTTTCTGCATTAAACAATGAATGCGTTACCCCAATTTTCGGTATGTCGCTTGCTTTTGATTTTCGCTTCGCAAGCGAGGATATGAAATTCGTTTTATTCCATAATGGCACCGGCACTCATCCTGCTGGTGCATTGCCCTTCTTCCTCCCTCTTTATACATCAAGAGCTAAAGCGATGGAGATACTACTGAAATGTGAAGACATAAGAGCCTTAGAAGCAAAAGAATTAGGCATATTAAATGAAATTTTACCAGTAGAAAATTTTGAAGAGCATTGTTTAGAAAAAGTAAAAGAATACTCTGCGATCAACAGTGCCACTATGTATTATACAAAACGGCTTTCTTTTAGCTTTAAAAACGAATTAGAGCAATACTTTGAAGTGGAATCGAAAATGATGGGATATTAAATTTTTTTATTCTCTTCTCGATAAAAATTAAAAATCTGCAATGAATAAAAAAAAGCTGCCAGAATGTTCTTGCAGCTTTTTTTGATCTATCATTAATTTGGAGTTTAGTTTATTGCTTTTTTATCGAATAAGAATCGCTGTCGTTGCTAAGCTTCACAATATCTCTTGGACCGAGGCGCCTTCCGCCAATAAATCTAGTGCTATAAAATGTGCTTTCAAGCGATGAGACTGTAACGCCATAACGAGAGCTTGAATGGGCAAACAAATCGTCTCCAAGATAAATACCTACGTGTGAAGCGAAGGCACGGGAGTATGTATGGAAAAACACCAAATCACCAAATTCTAAATCATTTCTTTTTATTTTCATACCGACAGTGTATTGCTCTCTCGCGGTTCGGGGTAGTATAATTTGAGCTGAATTATTAAAAATAGTCATTACAAAAGCGGAGCAATCAATTCCTCTATTGCTTGAGCCACCGAAATGATATGGGGTGCCGAGCCAATCCATTATTGCATCCATTATATCTTTTTTGCTAATCCCGCCTACTGTATATGAGTTTGCGTCTTCGTCTTCAACATAGCTTAGCCAAAGCATCTTAAAGCTTTCAATGTCTACTTCAACATCATCTTCAAGCTCAAGCTCTTCAAGATTCTCTCCTTCTTCAAAAAAATGTTCGCAGGAAGCTAAGTGTTGATTTACTGCAATGCTATCCATATTTGGCTCTAAGCCTGCCAGTTGGCTAATTTCAACAGAGCTATTTTTTATTAGTTCCGTAGCTGCGCTGCGAGTTTTTTCAGCGTTATAAGAGCGTTTTTTACGAGTGGTTCGTTTCTTTTTCTTGCTAACTTTCTTTTTGGCAGCAACGGTTTGTTTTTTTGCTTTTGATTGTGATTCTATTGGTGAAAGGGCTAAAATACCAGGAATAATTAGTAAAAGTATTAAAATCTTGGCTATTTTATTCTTCATCTTTTTTCCATAACTTTGAAACAAATCAATTAATTTTTATTAATTTTTTAAAAATCAATTTTAATTTTATACAAGAAACAAAAGAAGATTGGAATATAAAAGCATTTTTTTCAAATTAATTTTTATTAATTTATTGTTAATTATTATAATAATGACAAAAAAATGTAATAAATTTGTATATTCTTTAAAATGTAGTTATTGTTGAAGATATTAAACACTTTTACATATTTAGTTGAATGAAAATTAATTGTTTTTAATCTTGATATTAATAGTTTAATGTTCTATAAATTTATAATAAAGCTATGATAGATATTTCAATAGTTCAGTTCTGCCCTAAGCTGTTCGATAAAAAAAGCAATATAAATAAAATTGAGCAGTTCATTGAAGCAGATAAATCCGATTTAATTGTTTTTCCAGAGCTTGCCACGACTGGGTATTCTTTTATAACTGCTAAGGAAGCCGAGGAGCATTCAGATGAATTTAATGGCAAAATAATGAAGCGTTTTCAAGAAATGGCAACAAGAAAAAATAAAATCATCGTCCTTGGCTTTGCTGAAAAATTTAGAACTGAATTTTACAACTCAGCAGCAATTTTATTTCCAGAAAAAGAATACTCAGCTTGTTATAGGAAAACGCATCTTTTTTACAGAGAACGTTTTTGTTTTAGCGAAGGGAATACCGGATTTTTCGTTGTTGATTACAAGCCATTTGATTTAAAGCTTGGCACTATGATTTGCTACGATTGGCGTTTTCCAGAAGCGGCGAGAACGCTTGGAATTAAGGGCGCAGACATTATTGCTTGCCCTTCTAATCTTGTAACAAATATATGGCATTTGGCAATGCCGGCTCGCGCAATAGAAAACAAGGTTTTTCTTGCAGTTGCTAATAGATACGGCACCGAGGAGCGAGAAGGACAAGAATTATTCTTCAATGGCGATTCAGCCCTTTGGAGCTACAATGGAACTTTACTTGCAGTCGCACAAAAAGAAGGAGACGAAGTATTAAAATCCTCAATAGATCCAAAACTCACAAGAAACAAAGCGTTCAACGAGTATAATGACATTTTTAAAGACAGAAGATCAAACTACTATGCTTAAAATTTAATTGTAAAAGAACAATAGCGTCTATTCTTCTTTTTTAATCAGTCTTGCTGCAAAGGCGCCGTCAAAATTGTGTATATGTGGAAAAGTTTGCAGATAGCCATTCTTGCACACTGAGCTTGGAAGATATTGCTCTGCCGGATCAAGAGTAAAGTTTGGATTATTTTCTAAGAACCAATCTATGTTCATATAATTTTCTTCTGGTTCCATGGAGCAAGTAGAGTATACAAGAATTCCGCCGGGCTTTACTATTTTGGCTCCTGAGGATAATATTTCCTTTTGAATTTTTGCAATTCTGTAAACATCATCCCTCTCTCTTTTCCATTTAATATCTGGTTTTTTTGCAATAGTCCCCGTTCCAGAGCAAGGAACATCAATAAACACAATGTCGGGCTGAAAATTTGACTGAAAAGTAATAGCGTCCCCTAAAGCTGCTACAATAGATTTCAAACCGAGACGCGCAGCTCCTTCTTCTATAGAGGACAGCTTGTTTTTATACTTATCAATCGCTATTAATCTTCCTTTATCTTTTGCTAACTCGGCAAGGAAAAAAGACTTTCCACCCGGGGCGGCGCACAAATCTAAAATATCCGCACCTTGAAAAGGTCTGGCTAAAAGTGCAGCAAGCGAGGCAGCTTCGTCTTGAATAGTTATTTTTCCATCAACAAAAATATTGAGAGCAGTAATATTAAGGCGGGGCGTTTTCAAAATGAGCGATTGGCTCAAGTATTTTGATTTTTCAAAAACTATTCCATTTTCTAATAAAAACTTTTCTATTTCAATAACATTTGACTTTAGCGTGTTGACCCTTATAGTTACATTAGGTTTTCGATTATTTGCATTTAAAAGCATCTCGGCTTCATCAATTCCAAAGCGGTCGACCCAACGGCGAACCATCCACCTTGGATGAGAGTGAAAAACAGTAAGATGATAGATTGAATCAGAATCTCTATCTGGGAAACGAATATTTTCTATATTTCGTGATATATTTCTAAGCACGCCGTTAACAATGCCAGCAGTTTTTTCTCCTTGAACTCTTTTCACTATTTCAACAGATTCATTAATAGCAATTGGACCTGGAATTTTATCCAAGAAAAGAATTTGATACAAGGCAACACGCATAGCATTTTTTACGATATTAAGGCATTTCATATAGTCACCGTAATAAAAGCCTACCAAAATGTAATCGAGCCGCTCTTTCCAGCGTATTACGCCATTAACCAGCTCCGTTAGCAGCTGCTTATCTAATTGACTGAGTTTACCAACGTTTAACTCGTATTCAACTAACTTGTTTATATAAGAATCGCTGCGCTCAAAGCGATTTAGAATTCTTATTGCAGCGAATCTTGCTTCTGAAAAGCCCTCATAAGGTTGCTTTTCCAGACCTGATTCATTATTACTCATATAGTTTTCCACATTTACTTTATTATGATTTCTTTAAGT
>JAAYJM010000221.1 GCA_012522895.1 Ignavibacteria bacterium | reverse complement strand
TGCTTTTTTTTCCTTGGAAATATTGAAAATTTTTTTATTTTTGAAAAAAGTTCAATAAAAACTTATGCCAAAGAAAATTATGTAACTTTCATATTTAATATGTGTTATACTTTTAGATTCAATAAAAAACTGAGTTAGCTATGAAAAAAACTATTTGGACAATATTAGCATGCTTGCTATTAAATCAAGCAATAGCACTGCATTCAAAAGCCCTACCAGAGAATATGATTATTTCCGAAGACGGGCTGATGCTCATTAACTCTGCTCAACCTGCCGAGGGACTTTATGATATTTCGCAAATAAAAACGATTTATTTGGACTTCGAGCAGCCGAACTGGTGGCAGCAATTAACAAATAATTATTACAGCAGAGCTGATATTCCAGCTACTTTAACCTATGAAGAAGAAACTTACGAAGCTGTGGGTGTGCATTTCCGGGGTTTTACTTCATATATGAACATTAGAAACTCTCAAAAAAAATCCTTCAACATCTCACTTGATTTTGAAAATACGGATCAAAGACTGCTTGGCTATAAAACCTTAAATTTGAATAATTGTTACGAAGATCCTTCTTTTATGCGTGAAGCTCTTTACTCGCATCTTGCTGGTATGAACACTCCGCTTTTCAAAGTGAATTTTGTGAAATTAGTTATCAATGGTGAGAATTGGGGCATTTATAGTAACGTCCAGCAGCTAAATCGAGACTTCTACAATGAATGGTTTACTGAAAATAAAGGAGCGAATTGGCGGGCTGAAATGACAGGTGGCTTTGGCTTTACCTTTGGCGAAGGCTATTGCTCTTTGAATTATCTCGGTATGGATACCACAAGTTATAAAAAATATTATAATTTGAAATCCTCAAAAATTGAGCGTCCTTGGGAAAAATTAGTCGATGGATGCGTTTATCTTAATCTTTCTCCAACCGAAGACCTTTACGATAGTCTCCAGCACTATCTCGATGTAGATCGCTCGCTTTGGCACATAGCAAATGAAATCGCTTTTACTGATGAAGATGGATACGTAAACAAAGGTGGCTCTGACTATTTTGTTTATTACGATAAGGCAACTGACAGAATTACCCCAATTGATTATGATGCAAATTCGACTTTTTTAATTAAAGAAGTAAATCTTTCCCCTTATCATCGTGAAAACAACAGCAAATACCCTTTGATCAACAAACTTTTTTCAAATCCGGAGCTAAAACAAAGATACACAGCACATTTAAGGACAATTATAAAGAATTGTTTTAACGAAGAATATACAAATTCGGTAATTGATAAATTTGCAGATTTAATTGCCTCAGAAGTAAAATTAGATACAAAAAAGCTTTACACAGACAATCAATTTGAAAAATCAGTTGCAGAATTAAAAACATTTATAAAAAACAGAAAAAGCTTTTTATTAAAAAATGAAATAATTAGCGCCACAGCGCCAGAAATCTCGGAAGTAAAGTATATTTCTGAAAATGGAGAAAACAGCCCTCCCAGTCCTAATTCAAACGTAACAGTTCAAGCGAATGTGAGCTGCGATGAAGGTGTTAAGGAAGTCATTCTTTATTGGGGTTTGGGTCTTGCAGGTTCTTTTTCGAGAGTAACGATGCAAAGCCAAACTTCTGGAGTTTATGCAGCAGAAATTCCAGCTCAAGCTCCTTATACTTACGTTAGATTCTATGTGGAAGCCCGCGCTGATAACCAATATCTTACATCAAGTTTTAATCCCGAGGGTGCGGAACACGATCTGTATTTTTATCAGGTTAAAGCTCAAAAAATTGACAATTTTCCTGTTGTTATCAATGAATTTATGGCTGACAACAAAACTACAATTCAAGACCCGCAAGGAGAATATGACGATTGGATTGAGCTTTTCAATAAGGGGACCGAGAGCGTGGATTTATCGGGTATGTATTTAAGCGATAAATTGGACAATCCAAAAAAATGGAAATTTCCTGAAAACACATCCATCGCAGCAGGAGAATACTTATTAATTTGGGCTGATGAAAATTCAAAAGCAAATCCCGGTATTCATACCAATTTCAAATTATCAGCGCAAGGAGAGGTAATTCTATTTTCTGCCCGCGATGGTGAAGGAAACGCTCTATTGGATTCCATTAGCTTTGGTCCCCAAGAAAAAGACATTTCTTGCGGGCGATATCCCAATGGAGAGGGCGACTTTTACAAAATGTCTCCAACGCCGCTTGCATATAACAATCCTCCAATTGGCTACGTAAATGATTTAAGCAAGGAAATTAGCGATTTCAATATTTTTCCAAATCCTTTTACAAATAAAGTTAGCTTCAATTTGAACGTCCTAAACAGTGCTAATTATGAAATTTCAGTTTTTGACGCAAGAGGATTTGAAATCACCAAGCTATATAAAGATAGATTACATATAGGTCAGCACAGCTTTTCTTGGAATGGTCTCGATCAATTTGGAAACGAAGTTTCAGCTGGAACATATTTTATAAGGCTGCTTTCAAACGGTAATGCTATGATTGTTCCAATAATAAAAATATAGTAAAGAATGACTGTTTTTTTCTTTCATTAAAAAAAGCTTATTCCTCCCCTTTTAATATTGGAGTATCGGGAAAAGGCAGCGGCTGATTCTTGAACTTTACTTGATGAACCTTATTTACTAAAGCGCGGGTCGATTGCTCGGAAATATTTAAAAAAGTTCGAGGATAAATACCTATCCAAACAATGAAAACAACTATCGGAACGAAAGAGAGCCACTCGCGCTTGCTTAAATCTTTTAAAGTATGATTGCTCGGGTTTTCGACTGCCCCAAACATAACTCGCTGGAACATCCAAAGTAGATAAACAGCAGCAAAAATCACCCCAATCGCAGCTACTATCGTGAAAACATAAGAATCGAGTATGGGAGAGCGAAAAGCACCTAACAAAGTAAGGTATTCGCCTACAAAGCCATTAAGCCCGGGCAAGCCAACCGAAGCGAGCATTGCGATTGCAAAAAAGACGGCAAAATTTGGCATCACTCTTGCGATTCCACCATATTCACTTATCTGGCGAGTATGCCGCCTTTCATAAAGCACTCCCACACACATAAAGAGCATTCCAGTAGAAAGCCCGTGATTTACCATTTGAATAATCCCGCCTTGAATTCCTTCGGCAGTAAAAGAAAAAATTCCAAGCACTACAAATCCCAAATGGCTAACTGAAGAATACGCTACGAGTCGCTTAAAGTCGGTTTGCACCATCGCCATAAGTGCGCCGTATATTATTCCAATCACTGCAAGCCAGCTCATTAGCGTTGAATACTCGATAGAAGAAGCTGGGAAAAGCTCAACATTAAAGCGAAGCAAACCATAAGTTCCCATTTTCAAAAGGACGCCAGCAAGGATAACGGAACCGGGCGTTGGCGCCTCTGTATGCGCGTCTGGCAGCCAGCTGTGAAGCGGAAAGACAGGCACTTTTATACAAAAAGAAAGTGCAAAGGCAAGGAAGATCCATTTTTCAATATCAAGAGGAATGGCGCTCTCGAAAAGAGTGTTCCGTATTAAAATGAGATCACTTGTAAAGCCAGCTGGACTGTGTAAAATTGTGCTGCCAACGTAATAACCCAGCCAAACAATAGCAACAAGCATAAAAAGTGAGCCAACTACTGTGAAAATAAAGAATTTGACAGCAGCATAAATTCTTTCTTTTCCGCCCCAAATTCCGATAATAAAATACATCGGAATTAAAATTATCTCCCAAAAAACATAAAACAAAAACAAATCGAGCGAGATAAACACTCCAATCATTGCAAATTCAAGCAGCAAAATCATTACATAATATTCTTTTTCTCGCTTTTGGATTGCTCCGAAAGAAGAAAGCACAGTGATTGGCGATAAAAATGCAGTCAGCATAAGGAGCAAAAGCGACATCCCGTCAATACCAACTCTAAATCCAATATCAAATTGACTTATCCAAATTGCTTCAAAGCGAAATTGAAAATCGGGATTAGCGCTATCAAAACTAAAAAACAAGAAAAGCGACACAATAAAAGTTAGAACTGAAAAGCCAAGTGCCGAGTATTTGATAGCTTTTACATTGTCGCGCTTAAAAAACAATATAAGAAGAGAGCCGAGCAAGGGCAAGAATAGGGTAATTAAAACTGTTTCCATACTTTGTTTAATGCTTTATATTTAACTAAGATTTTTTTACAATATTACATATTTTCAAATATAAAAATAATTCTTTTATATAATTCCAAATAAATTAATTTTATTTAATCTTTTAGAAGAAAAAGGAAGGGAATAGCTTTTATTTGCTTAAAAACTGCAAATCGTAAAATTTTTTTCAGATTTATACTTATT
>JAAYJM010000220.1 GCA_012522895.1 Ignavibacteria bacterium | reverse complement strand
AAAATAATTGAAAAAGCTAATTGGAATAATTTTAATAATTGTTCTACCTTTAATCGCCAGCTTGTTGCTGCTTGTTCCGACTTATACGGCATATAAATTAGAGCAGAAGCAAAAAGATGCGCTTGTATTAGCGGAAAGGGACTCGACTTCTGCCGATTCGCTGGCAAGGATGGAGCAATTTAATAAGGAATATGGTGACCAGCTAATAAGCGCAAAGCAAAGAAGATTGAAACTCGGTCTCGACCTTCGCGGTGGAATGTATGTTACACTCGAAGCCGACATTATCAAGTTGATTGAAGAAAGTGCTTTAAGGGAAACTGTTGATGACGTCTTTCTTGAAGTTATTAATAAAACAAAGCAAGACGCTCTGACATCAGATAAAGATATGATTGACTTGTTTCATAATAATTTCAACCAAATTGCAATTCCTAAAAAAAGATTTTTGTCTGATTATTTCGACTTTGGAGACCAAGGCGATATAGCAGAAATAGAAAACAAAATCATTTCACATTTAAAAGATAACGAAAAAGACGCTATCGACCAAGCTATCGAGGTCATTCGCCAGCGTGTCGATAAATTCGGTATTTCTGAGCCAACTATTCAAAAGCAAGGCGGACGCAGGATTATGCTCGAGCTGCCTGGCGTTACAAATGAATCAGAAATGCGTCAATTGCTTCAAACTACTGCACGTTTAGAATTTCAGTTAGTGAAAAGCGACGAGGCGCTTGTTAAAAGCTTCTTTAAAATTGACCAACTTCTTGCAAAGCAAAATAAATTAAAAGGAGTCTCCGGCACTATCGCAGATAGTATTTTTAACGAAATTGCACAAAAAGAAGCAGACAGCTCAGATATTGCAAAAGTTGAAGAGAAAACAGAAGAAGCAGACACAACCCAAGTGGCTGACGACTCCACTGCAGCTGACAGCATAGTGAGAGGAGAAGAAGCAGACACAACAAATCCTTATGCCGGGCTTGGTGAAGAAGAAACAAGAAAGCGTTACCTGGAAGACCACCCGTTTACTACTTTGTTTGAAACATATTATCTTCCGGAAGGCAAAAACCAAAGACCGCAGCAGGTGAATTTCATTATAGATGCTTTTCCAAAAGGCGATTATAACTTTTCGATTTTCGAAGCAGTTATGCCAAAATTCTTTGAAATATTGTCGAGGCCCGAGGTGCAAGTTCTTCTGCCAGATGATATTCAAATACTTCAAGCTGCAAAGCCACAAATGATGAAAGACCCGGGCAGCGGAAAAGAATTCAAGTTGTTTAGTTTATACGGTGTAAAAGCTGAGCCTTTGCTTACTGGTGAGGTTATTACAAATGCCCAAGCTTCTTATGACCCAAACAACAATCAGCCTATCGTTATGATGAGTATGAACTCAGAAGGTGCTGAGAAATGGGCAAATATCACTGGTGCAAATATTAACAAAAGAATTGCTATTGTTTTGGACGAACAGGTCTACTCTGCCCCAAATGTGATAAATAAAATTGTTGGCGGTTCTTCCCAAATCACCGGCATGGCAAATTCAGATGAAGCTCGAATGCTGCAAATTGTCTTAAAAGCAGGCGCCTTGAAAACACCTGTTCAGATTATTGAGGAGCGAGTGGTTGGTCCTTCGCTTGGTGAGGATTCAATTTCAAGCGGTGTTAATTCAATGATAATAGCAGTTATTCTCGTTGTTCTGTTTATGCTTATGTATTATAGGACGGGAGGCTTGGTTGCAAACTTTGCTGTTATTTTGAATATGATTATTGTTGTCGCTGTTTTAGCGGCTTTCCAAGGAACTTTGACTTTGCCCGGTATAGCTGGTTTGATTTTAACGCTTGGTATGGCGGTCGATGCAAACATTCTTATTTATGAACGTATTCGTGAGGAACTTTACAGAGGACGCTCTTTGAAATCTGCTGTCGATGAAGGCTTTAGCAAAGCGATGTCAGCGATTATAGACTCAAACATTACTACTTTTATCACTGGATTAATACTTTACTATCTTGGAACTGGTCCCATACAGGGTTTTGCTATGACCTTGATGATTGGTATTTTAGCTACGCTCTTTACTCAAATTATCGTTGCTCGTGCCATAATTGACATGATGATAGCAAGAGGAGCAACTCATATTAACTTTGGCCAATCAAAAGATATTATCCATACTGGATCAGAAAGGAAATAATAATGCAATTTTTTGATAAAACAAATATTAATTTCGTTAAGGAAAGACATCTTTTTTTCATACTCTCCTCGCTCGTTCTAACTGTGGGAGTGATTTTAGTCTTAGTGCTTGGAATAGATTTTGGAATTGACTTTACTGGTGGTTCTGAGGTTGCAATAAAGTTTGAGCAAAAGGTCAGCACAGATGCAGTGAGAGATGCAGTTAAAAAAGGTGGGGTTTTTGCTGAGGAAGTAAAATCTTATGGTGCAGACAATCAATTTCTTATTCGCTTGAAAGAGGTGGGCAGAATTTCTGACAAAATAGAAGAAGCCTTGAAGGCAGAAATGCCCCAGAATAAATTTGAAGTTTTAAAAACTGATACGATTGGTCCGAAGATTGGCGAGGAGCTTACTATCCAAGCACTTATTGCGGTTATTCTATCTATGATTGGAATAATGATTTACGTGACATTCCGCTTTAAATTTGAGTATGGTTTTGCCGCTTTGTTTGCGCTTGCCCATGACGTTGTGTTTACTATAATTGTGATTGTAATTGTTCATAAGCTCGGCTTTATAAATCTTGAATTTAACCAAAATATCGTTGCTGCACTTCTTACTGTGGTGGGTTATTCTGTAAACGACACAGTTATTATTTTCGATAGAATTCGCGAAAACCTTGATAAAGTGAAAGGAGTTTCTTTCCAAAAACTTGTGAATACGAGCATCAATGAGACTTTGAGCAGAACGATTAATACCGTCATAACTGTGATTGTGGTTCTATTAACAATTGTATTGTTTGGTGGTCCTGTTCTTGAAGGTTTTGCATTCACAATGCTTGTAGGTTTGGTCGTAGGAGCTTATTCATCAATTTACATTGCAAGCTCGCTTGTGATTTGGTATCTTGAAAAACGCGGAAGAATCGCTCACGATGATAGCTATGACAAGAAGAAAAAGGCGGTTGCCGCTGTTTAATTTGAAATGAAGCAATCGAAGAGCGTTTGCGTAATATAAAATTTATTAGAACAAGGGGAGAGACTGCGTCTCTTCCCTTGTTGCTGTTTTCTTTATTTGAAATAGTATAACGAGCATCTTTGCTTGTTATGTGCTTTGTTACTGTTTTAAATAATTATATTCAAGCAAGTTGCTTGAGCTACTTTTTTTGAAATAGCATAACGGCATCCTTGCTTGTTTAAGAATAAGTAAGTTTTCACAAATTCTAAATTCGCAACCGTATTGAAGATTGACAAATTTTTACTATATTTGATAAAATTAGAAATTATAATCAGAGATTGAATTATACTTTAAAAATACTTGATGAAAAACCAGATTATGGCTTAATTGAATTAGCCAAAGAGCTGCTTGGTGGAAGCGAGGCACAAGATTTCGCTTCTACTATAGATTCAATTGCTCAAAAAAAAGAAATAAAAAAATTAATTGCAGATTTAAGCAAAGTAGAGTTAATAAACAGCAGTGGCTTGGGTATGCTCGTTGCTGGTTTAAGAGCTTTAAAATCATCAAAAATAGACTTCATCCTTATTTCAGTCCCTCAAAAAGTGAAACAGCTTCTCGAAATTACACACTTGAATTCTGTTTTCACTTGCTTTGAAGATTTAGCAACTGCACTCAAATCGGAATAAAAAATGGTTACTTTAATAGCTGGCTCCCAGTGGGGAGACGAAGGCAAAGGGAAACTTGTTGACCTTCTCAGTCAAAATATGGATATTGTTGCGCGCTATCAAGGCGGCGCAAACGCCGGACACACAATAGTTTTAGGCGATAAACAATATATTCTTCATCTTATTCCTTCCGGAATTCTTTCACCAAATACAAAATGCGTAATTGGGAATGGTGTCGCCCTTGATCCTGTCGCTTTAATAAATGAAATAAAAATGCTTGCCGAGCATAATATAAGCGTTGAAGGACGTCTTTTTATTTCACACAAAGCTCATCTAATTATGCCCTACCATAAGCTGATTGACCAAGCAAGCGAGAGCTTTAAAGGAAATATGTCAATCGGAACTACGGGACGCGGTATCGGCCCAGCTTATATTGATAAATCAAAACGCTCAGGCATTCGTATTGTGGATTTATTGGATAGAGACAGCTTAGCAAAAAAAATCAAAGATAATTTAGACGAAAAGAATCTACTTATAACAAGGGTTTATGAGAATAAGGCATTGGACAGCGACCAAATTATCAGCGAATATTTAGAATTCGACAAACTTTTAGACCCTTATATAAAAGACACAACCTATTTGCTTAATAGAGCTATTAAAGAAGGCAAAAATCTTTTACTTGAAGGAGCGCAGGGAGCGCTTTTAGATTTGGACCACGGCACATATCCTTTTGTAACAAGCTCGAATCCAACTTCGGGTGGCGCCTGCACTGGGCTTGGGCTCCCGCCCACAGCTATTGATAGAATAATCGGCGTTGTCAAAGCATATTGCACCCGCGTTGGGAATGGTCCCTTTCCAACTGAGCAGGATAACGAAGCCGGGCAAAAGCTTAGAGATATTGGAAATGAGTATGGAGCTACTACCGGGCGCCCTCGCCGTTGCGGCTGGCTCGATTTAGTAGCCTTAAAGTATTCGGTAATGATAAACGGCATAAGTGAAATTGCACTTACAAAATTAGACGTCCTTGATAGCTTTGATGAAATTAAGGTTTGCTATGAATATGATTTGAATGGAAAAAGGATTTGCACATTCCCGAGCGATATTCCAACGTTAAACGCTATAAAACCAATTTATAAGACGCTAAGCGGCTGGGGCAGGAGCTTAAAAGGAATAAAAGAAAAAAAGGACTTTCCAAAGGAAGCTCTTAATTTCTTTGAACTTATTGAAGAATATTCAGAAGCAAAAATAAAAATTGTGTCTATTAGTCCAGATAGAAACGATACTATAATTTTTTAATTTTTTACAAAATCGACAATAAATTGAGTGCCTGGATTTTTTTCGTCTTTAAATAAATACGAAGGAGATTCTACCCGGGCAGAGCCACCAAACTTTTTGATTATATTATTCACTATAGAAAGGCCAAGTCCGGTGCCTTCTATAGCCAATTTCTTTGAGACAGAAGAGCGATAAAAATCGTTAAATATTCTGTCAATATCTTTTTTGGGAATGCCGATTCCACTGTCCGCAATAATTATAGTTAGCAGATTTTGATTGTCTAAAATCCTTACTTCAACTTTTCCATCTTGATTAGTATACTTAAAAGCATTTGAAATTAAATTTGAAAGCGCCAGTTTCAATAATTTCGGTTCGCTTTTAAGCATAAAGGGCCCTTTTTGCTCGCAAACTAAATCTATTCTAATGTTTTTCGACTTAAAAAGAACACTTGTATCTTGAAAAATTTCGTGGAACAAATCGCATAAACTAACATCTTGCAGCTCATCTAATTTAGAAAGCAGCTTAATGTGAGAAATATTTAAAATATCGTTAATAGTGGTAATCGCAGAATAAAGTCGAGTTTTTGAGCGTTCAAGCGGTTTTTTTTGCTCTTCTAAAATAGCGCCAAGATTCCCCCCTAAAATCATATTCAAATAAGTTAAGGCGGCGGCAATCGGAGTTTTCAAATCATGGACTATCGACATCACATATTGGGATTTTTCTTTTTCTGCGTTTTCCAGATTTTGATAAGCATCTGTTAAAAGCCGTTCCCTTATGTATAGCTGCTTTGCTATTGAGTTTGTTAAGTAGATGCAGACGAAAAGAGTTAAAGTTAAAAAGGAATAAAAAATTACAATATAAGAAACGTTGTCATAAAGCGTTTCGGGGAGCAAGCCAATTACAGTGTGATGGGGAATAGTGCCGTAAAAGCTTAGTAGAGAAATGCTTAGCAGAACAAGGATTACAATAGAAAGAATTAAACCAACAACCGAGCCAGGAAGCAGCAAGCTACCAATAATTATATGAAAAATAAAAAAAGCATTCAAAGGGGATTCCACACCCCCAGTGAAATAAATTAAAAAGATCAGGGCGCAAAAATCAAAGCAGATTTGCATTAAAGAAAAGTGCAAGCTATGGACTTTTAGCTTTTTAAATTTCATTTTTGGGAAGTCGTTCCATAGCTTATGGAAAATTAAATTGTATGCTAAAATAACGGCGGAGATAATCCAGAGCGGCAGCTCATAGAATTGAATATTTGGGAAAAATGATTCGACAGCATAAACTCCCAAGCACATAGAAACAAGCATAACAACAGCTCCATACCTTAGCATAATCAGCCAGCGGTTTCTTTGGCGGATGTCAATCCAAAATTGGTCGTATTTAACTCGCTCGGGAGTTAAAGAAAAAAAGCTATTTTTTTTCATTTATTAAATTCCTAATGCTTGAAAAACAAAAGTAAAAATAGAGTCAAAAAGAATGATTAAGAAAATTCCAGTTACCACCGAAGCTGTTGTAAATTTACCAACGCTCTCCGCCCCTCCTCTAACTTGCATACCTCTGAAGCAGCCAACGGCAGAAATAGCAAAGCCAAAGATCACACTTTTTCCAATCCCTGTTAAAATATCGCTTATGCTCACCGCAATTTGCAGCTGATTCATATAGCCAGCAACCGTAACATCTAAAATAGTAATGGCGGCAACAAGCCCACCTGCAACGCCCGCAATGTCTGCGATAATAGTCAAAAAGGGCATCGCAAGCACCACTCCCAAAACCCGGGGCATTACAAGAAAATTCGTTATATTAAATCCCATAGAGCGCAAGGCATCAACTTCTTCCGATACTTTCATTGTGCCAATTTCAGCAGCGAAAGCTGAGCCAGAGCGTCCCGCAACGAGAATAGCTGTCATTAAGGGCGCAAGCTCCCGGGTGATAGAAATTCCAATCAAATTTGCTATGAAAATATCAGCCCCGAACTGCTTCAGTTGGATAGCTCCCTGGTAGCCCGTAATTAGCCCAATTAAAAATATTATTAATACTATAATCGGCAGTGCTGCCAGTCCAGCTCGCAAAAATTGGTAAGGGAATTCTTTCCACCTTACTTGCATAGGGAAAATAGCAAGCGAAAAGAATTTGATAATTAAATCACCAAAAAATTCAACAAAATGATAAGCATCTTCCAAAACGGTTTGAGTTCTTTTGCCAATTTCATTAATAGAAACAAAAAAGCGAGACCTTTTCCTTTCCTCTTCAAAAAGGTTTTTGTCGCTCAATCCTTTTGTGAGAATTGCAATCATATTCCCTATTTCTTCGGTTTGGTTGATTATTTTGAGCTTTACTTGTTTTTCATTGCAAAATTCGGCAAACTTAAAATAGGCAGCAACGAGAAAGCTGTCGTATTTTTTAACGTTTTGGAAGTTTAGCGATACTGAATTCGCGGCTTCGATTTGTTTGGTGAAATTCTTAAAATTTTTGTAATAAGGGCCTTCTTTTAAAGTGAAATTTCCATTAAAATTAACAATTGCTTCGCCTTTGTCAAATGTTATTTCAATACTTGTATTTTCAGATTTCGACATTTTTTCTATTGTATAATATTTAACAATACAAATATACAATAAAAAAGAAAATTTAACAGAATTAAAAACGTCATATTCTTATATCATTTTTTACTAAAAAAAGGAAATGAAATGGATAAGGTCAAAGGCAAAATTCTTTGGATTGATGATGAAATTGAGTTGCTGCGTCCCCACATTCTTTTGCTCGAGCAGCGTGGCTATGGCGTTGAAACAGCGACTAACGGAGAAGATGCGGTTGAGCTTGTTCGCCAAAAGCACTTTGATTTAATTTTCCTTGACGAAATGATGATTGGATTGAGCGGGATTGAAACCCTGCCCTTACTCAAAGATATTGACTCCTCTACTCCTGTGGTAATGGTAACGAAAAACGAAGCGGAAAGCTTGATGGACGAAGCTATTGGAAAAAGAATTGACGATTACTTGACCAAGCCAGTGAACCCAGCCCAGATTTTAGCTGCTTGTAAAAAATTCTTGGAAACAAAAGCAATCGAGCAAGATCGCTTAACGCAAGATTATTTTAAGGGATTTAACGAAATAGCGCAAAAGCTTTACGAACCCTTGGAGTGGACAGATTGGAAAGATTTGTATTTAAAATTAGTTAATTGGTCAATCGAGCTAGATCGCTATCCCGACCTCGGCTTTTACGATACTTTGCAAAATCAGTGGCGAGAGTGCAATGCTGGATTTTCCAAATTCATTGAAAGTAATTACAAAGATTGGCTTAATGCTTATCCAAACGAAAGCGAGCATCCAATTTTATCTCCTCAGATTGTGGAAAAATACTTAATGCCTTTACTAAAAAATGATAGACCTACTTTTTTCTTTGTCGTGGACTGTATGCGGGCAGATCAGTGGCTAATAATGGAAAAGATTCTTGCTCCTTTTTACACTTTTAAAAAAGATTATTATTGCTCAATTTTGCCAACCGCCACACCTTACGCAAGGAATTCAATATTCAGTGGGCTTTTCCCAATAGACATACAAAAATATTATCCCCAATGGTGGTCCAAAGAGCTGAACACTGAGGATCATAAATTAAATGCTTACGAAAAAGAATTGCTCGACGAACAGTTAAAAAGAAGAAACATAAAGCTAAAAACAAATCATCAATATATAAAGATTCACGAGACTGAGTTTGGGAAAAAAATTGAAGCAGATATTCTAAAATTTGCAAAGAATCACCTTACCTCTATTGTTTTAAATGCTGTTGATATGATTGCCCACTCTCGCTCTGATTATGCAATATTAAAAGAAATTGCGCCAGACGAAGCTGCTTATCGAAGCTTAACTCAATCTTGGTTTCTTCATTCAAGTTTTTATGGGATGCTCCGCGCACTTGCAAATGTAAAAAATATACAAATTGTGATTACAACCGACCATGGCTCTGTTCGTTGTATGCGTGGTGTAAAAGTGCTTGGGGACAAAGAAACCACCACTTGCTTAAGGTATAAATTTGGAAAGAATGTAAAAGCCGACAGCCGCTATGCAATGCAAATTCCAGACCCAGCCTATTTCAAACTGCCAAACCTTGGGATAACCGTCAATAATATCATTGCCAAAGAGGATTATTATTTTGTTTATCCTACCGACTATCATTATTTTGTTCAGCGTTACCGCGATAGTTTCCAGCACGGCGGAATCTCTATGGAGGAGATGATAATCCCGGTAGTAACCCTTCAAGCAAGATAAATGCTTTGTTTTTCACTATTTTTATATATATTTGTATATGGAAAAAGAAGCTTTTATATCCAATAGTGAAGACCAAACTGTCGAGCTTGGCTTTCGTTTTGCTAAAAAACTGAAACCGGGCGATACTGTTGCCTTTTTCGGAACGCTTGGCACTGGAAAGACGCATTTTATCAAAGGTATTTGCGACTTTTTCAAAGTAGAAGAAATTGTGGTCAGCCCTACTTTCAATATTATGAATCAATATGTTGGAGTGCATGAAGGCAAGGAATTGCTTATTTATCATATTGATTTATATAGAATTAAAAAACTTGACGAGCTTGATGAAATTGGCTTTAAAGAGTGCGTCTATTCAAACAATTCTATAAAATTAATTGAGTGGGCAGAAAAGGCAAAGGACAATTTACCCGAAGAAAGCTATCTCGTTCAAATTGATTTTAATCCAGATGAAGAAAATGAGCGTTTAATTTCCCTTTCTCTTTTATAAAAATCTATCTTACTTTAAATGTAGTCATAGTAATAATTGCGAGCATTATTGCCATAATATAAAAGCGAACTACAATTTTTGATTCATGCCAGCCAGATTTTTCAAAATGATGATGCAAAGGGGCAATTTTAAAAATGCGTCTTCCCACGCCGTATCTTCTCTTTGTATATTTAAAATAAGATATTTGAATAATTACAGATATAGTTTCGGCAAAGAATATTCCACCGAGAATAGGCAATAAAAATTCCTTTTTAATTAAAACACAGAGCGTTCCAATAGCGCCACCAAGGGCAAGCGAGCCGGTATCACCCATAAATACCTGAGCGGGGTAAGAATTATACCAGAGAAAGCCAAGTGCAGCTCCAACGAGAGCAGCGCAAAATATTGTAAGCTCGCCAGTGCCGGGCAAAAATAAAATAGACAAATACGAGGAGTATAAAGCATTTCCACCTATATAGCTTATCAGGGCAAGGGCAAGGGCAGCAATTCCTACCGTCCCGATAGCCAAACCATCAAGTCCATCAGTTAAATTTACTGCGTTCGAGGTGTATGTGATTATAAACACAACTACTGGAATGTAAAGTAAATCTAAATCACAATTTATATTCTTTACAAAAGGCACTGTGGAGAGCGTTTTTACACTTTCAAAAGTTGAGGAAAAAAGCTCTGGGAAAAAGTAAATCGTTGAAGCAACAATCAGCCCAATCGCAATTTGTCCAATCAGTTTATATCTTGCAATTAAGCCATGTGACATTTTTTTTATTACTTTTAAATAGTCATCGAGGAAGCCAACAGCCCCGAGCCAAGCAGTAGTTACAAGAATCAGGATTATGTAAATATTTTCTAAATCTGCCCAAAGGAATGTTGGCAAAAGTGTTGCCAAAAGGACGATTAAGCCGCCCATAGTTGGGGTGCCTGCTTTGCTGGAATGATTGCCAACTCCTTCAAGTTCTGCCTTTGCTTGCTCACCAATTTGCATTTTTTTCAAGCGCTTAATAATTCTTGGACCGAATAAAAAGCAGATAAGAAGAGCTGAAATTGCTGCTGCTGCTGCGCGAAAAGTTATATATTGAAAAACACCAATACCGGGAGGAGAAAAAAGTTCTTTTACCCAAAGAGCTAAATAATAGAGCATAGCAAATTAATTTTTAAATCCTAAAATTACTTCTTCAAGCTTCATTCCGCGAGATGCCTTTACGAGTATAATGTCATTTTCTAAAACAGTATTTTTTAATTCACAGATAAGAGTAGATTTTTGATGAAAAACCTGAGCAGTTTTATTTAAATTATTTTTACAAAAAAAGTTTTCTTGCTTATAAGCGTCTCTAAAATGCTCTCCATAAAGAAAAACTATATCTGCAACTTCCAAAGCCTTGCAAATTATTTCCTTGTGTTCTTCGATTGCAGTCTCCCCCAACTCAAGCATATCCCCAAGGACTGCAATTTTTTTCCCAGCTTCTTTGCATTTTATTTCGGACAAAACGTTCAGAGCGTTTAGCATAGAATCGGGATTTGCATTATAGCAGTCATTAATAAAAATATTAGTGCCAATTTCTTCGAAAAGCATTCTGCCATAGCTCTCACTTGCGTCTGGAGCGAAGGAAGAAAGTCCTTTTTCTATGTTTTCTTTGCTAATTCCAAAATGGATTGCGATGGCAGTAGCCGCAATGGCGCTGTAGCCAAAGCTTTTTCCTTGGGCAATCAATTTTGCCTCAATTTTTGTGCTGTTTACATTAAAGGAAAGCGAGGGACGAAGCTGCTCATCGCATACTATTTTAGAGTTAATATCGGCATCTTCACTTTCTCCAAAGCTAATATACTTTTCTAAAATGCGGGAATATTTCCGAAGCCGCTTGTCATCGAAATTGATAAAGGCAAGACCATCGTGCTTTTTTAAATATCCAAATAAATATGTTTCTTCAAGCTCAACTCCGTCTAAATCAATAAGTTTTTCAAGATGCTCTTTGCCAATGTTGGTAATAATACCATGGGTTGGCATAAGCATTCTCGATAAAATATCAATCTCGCCCGGCTCGCTTGTTCCAATCTCAATGACCGCAACTTGATGCTCTTCTGTTAAAGCAAGCAGCATCAAGGGGACTCCCACTTGATTGTTGTAATTATTTTTGGTTTTTAAAACATTGTATTGAGAAGAAAGAAGATGCGATATAAATTCCTTTGTAGTAGTTTTGCCATTTGAGCCTGCAACTGCAATTATCGGAATATCGAAATGCTGGCGCTTTAGCTGTGCAATCTCTCCTAATGCCCGCAAGCAGTTTTTTACAACAATAAATGCTTGGCTTGGATATAAGTTTTTATTTTCTTCGAACCAATCGCTTTCTACGAGGCTGGCGGAGGCACCCTTTTCAAATGCATCTGCAACTTTTTCGTGAGCATCAAAATTTTCTCCCTTTAAGCAGACAAAGAGATTGCCGCGTTCAATACTTCTGCTATCTATTGAAACTCCGTAACTCGACCAGCTTTCTGCGATATTATGCAAAGAATTTTCATCAAACAGAGCGTCTAAATCATTTTTTCTGAGCGGAACGAGGTTTTTCACTTGCTTTTCCTTCTTTTACAAAAGCTAATCTTTCAAATTTAAGCAATAGATATTTAAAAATATACTTTTTTGTAGAAATTATTTTCCTTAATTTTGTTAACAAAAAAAGCATAAAGATGAAGTTAAAAAAGATTTACGAGGAATTACTTAGCACTGCAAAGAATCTTGGGATTTCCGTTCGCAAGGATAAAGGGCATTTTAAGTCTGGATTTTGCACTTTGGACGAGCGGGAATTAATTGTAATCAATCGCTCAGCTCCTGTGGAGCAGCGAGTGGCAGTTCTTTCAAGGTGCCTTTCAAGATATTCCGACAATATTTATTTAAAGCCAGCAATTAGAGATTTTATTGAAAATGAAATCTTAGGCAAATAGCTTTTATAAGGACTGCAAGTTATTGCTAAGCAAAGATATTTGACTTAAGGGAAGCAAATTCATAAAAATCTGCGGCGCCATAGTTCATACAAATCCTTTTAAAAAACTAAGAAATTTCTTCTAAAAGTATTTTCGCCTCCTCGAAATCTGGATTCAGTTTTAATGACCATTCTAACATATTCTTTGCTTCGTCTTTTATATCGGAAATAAGGAAAGCCCGAGCAGCGCCATAGCAAGCTAAATAGCTGTCTTGGTATAGCTTTAACGTTTCCGTGTAAATCTGTATTGCGGCATCGCTATCCTCATCATCTAAAAAACATTCCCCTGTTAGCAACAAAAGATCTTCTAAGTTAATTTCAAGAGAACTTGTGTATTTTTCTTCTTTCCAGCGATCGAGCAGATCTGACAAAATTTCCAACGCCTCGGTAGTTTCTTCTTTTGTATGATGATAAAAAGCTTTGTTGAATTTAAAATCGATATTATGCGCAAAATCTTTTTCAGCTATTTCAAAGTATTTTTCGGCTTCTTTGCTCTCGTCCATTATTAAAAGAGTGTTTGTAATTCTATTTAAGCAATGACTTAGATATGTATTTTCCAGCTGATTTGACTTATACGCTTTGATAAATAAGTCCAATGCTTTTTCATCTTTCTCTTCCATAAGCAGATTTTCAGCTTCGCCAAGCCAAATGTATGCGTCTTCCTTGTCCTTTAATGTTCGTTCTACTTTTTCTGCTAATTTTATGTTAAATAGAGCATCTAATCTTGAAAACATTTTGACAGTTGCTCGGTTCCAAGTCCAAAGCGTTCTTGCAGTTTTTGAAGCGATTAAGCCGCGACTTTTTATCATTGAAGGATTTTCGTAAATATATTTCAAAGTAGCGGCAAGCTCTTTTTCATCAGCTTCCAGCACAAAAGCCTCGCCAGTCAGCTTTTGATTGCCCATCTTATCGCCAATGGAAAGTTTTGTCGCCGGGATTCTCCAAGCAAAATCATCGAGAACAAAGTCATCTGTTGCCCCGCCTTCTGTTACAACAACAGGCAAGCCGCAAGCCATCGCCTCAAGTGTAGGAAGCGAAAAACCTTCTCCACGATAAGGACAGACAAAAACATCGCAACTATGATAAAGCTCAACTATATCCTGCTCTGTAAGATATTCTTCTATGTAAATAATTTCTGGACTGTTCGGCTTTTTTTGGATATCTTGAATAAATTCTTTTGCCGTTTGACCCTGATAAAAAGAATCGCCGCCCATATCTTTAATTACCAAAGAAATATTGTCCAGGTTAGAGAAAGTTTTAGTGTATGCGTTGAGCAAAATGTCAATTCCCTTTCTAAAAATTGTTCCGCCAAGGAAAATCAGTTTTAGCTTTTTATTTGAATTGACCGCGTTCTTTCTTCCATCTGGCTTAAAAAGAGTTGGGTCAATTCCATTTGGAATTACTTGAACTTTATTAAAATCAATACCCGAATTAAGAAAGCACTGACGCGAATAATTTGAGGGAGTCCAAATCTCATCAGCTTTTTTAAATCCTTCTGCAAAATCGGCGCGGAGTTGGGTATATTCCCAAGGCTGATTTATAATCCATTTCGCGCCAAGCGGTCGCTCGAAATTTGGAGGCCACTGGTGCCTTATCCAAACATAAGGCAAATCGCTTATTTCGTCCTTTGTCTTCTTTTTATACCTAATATCGTGCTTTAAAAGTTTTTCATATTTCTCATTTCCGGCAGGTGAAAATTGGTCGTTTTCATAAGGGATTATCGTCAGCTCAGCAAGACCTGTGTCGATAATGTTAGCGCAATGCTCGCGATTAATAAGTGCCAAGGAATGGTAGACAAATTGCGAGCCTTCCCAAACTATATTTAATTCCGGCTTTTTTTCTATTAAGTTTTCTAAATCTGAATAGTCAAAAACTTGCTCTTCTTTCTTTTCAAGATCGTCGAATAAACTTTCTTGCGAAATAACTTTTTCCTTAAACAAATCTTCTTCAGTTGCCTCTATTTCCTCTTCTTTTGCAAAATAGCTTTTCGGAGGACTGTCGAAAAATATATCAAATTTTCCATCTGATATTTCATTTTTTTGCTCTGAAACTGATGCTTGCTTTTTTCTTGCTTTCACCGTAAAGTTCAAATTAATAAATCCTCTATCCTGAGGAGTATCAATTTCTTCAAAACTAAGGACTTCAAACCCAGCCATTTCAAGATGCTTTTTTATGGACTGTTCATCGAAAGCCAGGCAATGATAATCGCCCGGATTGGTCTGCCCACCAAAAATCATATAAGAAGCGACATCGGCATCCCAAACGCCATTATAATATGCTTTTACTTGTAAGCGGAGCGATGGACAGCGGATAATAATTTCGGCATTCGGTTTAAGCACCCTTGCCCACTCTTTCAAAATAGCGTCTGTTTGGCGATGTGAAAAATGCTCCAATATATCGCTTGCGAGTATTCCATCAACGGAATTGTCAGCAAATTCGAGCTGGCGAATGTCCATACCAATCACGCTTGGGTCTTCTGAAAACAAATCTATGTTAAGAAAACCTTCACGGACATCTTTCCCGCAGCCCAAATTTAAAAGAAGAGGACTTGGCAGAGGACTGGGCAATACTCCTCTTGCTAATTTATTGGAAAAGCCACCGTAGATGTCTTTTTCAAATTGCATTCTATTCATAGCGGCTGAGCTTATTGTTTGTTCCATAAGTTTTTTTTGCTTTAATTCAACTTTGTTTGACTCTGTGCTTGAGAAAAAGCGTTTTTCTATTTCCTCGCAACTGCACCCGTCTTTTGATATAATTATTTGATAAATATGGATTAAATGGTCAATAAAATCATCAAAACTATATGGAAGGAAGCAGTTATTTCTTAGTTCGATTATTATATTTGGATTGTCAATTATTTTTTGTAAAATTTGCGAAAGCTCGGCAGGAGAATCGTGCTTATATAAAAATCCATTATATCCATCGCGAATAAAATCTTGGACTCCGCCAATTTTCGATGCGATTACAGGCAATTTCAAGGCAAGCGATTCAGCAAGAACAAGCGGAGCGCAATCCTCCCAAACACTTGGAATGATAGCTAAATCGCTGCTCGCGCTTATTTTAAGCAAATCGTCAACCACATAATTACCTTTAAAATTAAGCATTTGCTTTTTATCAATATCAATTAGTAATCTTTTGTAGCTTTCATCTATAAAGCCCCAAACGTCAAACGCAATTTTTTCTTTATCAAGCGATTGAGCAGCTTCAGCAATGATATGCACACCTTTATGAGCCATCGCACCACCAATAAAAGAAACGCGTATCGGGAATTCGATTTGCTCGCTATCTTTTTGAATTGCTGGCAAATCGGCAGTTGAATGGGGAATTTGATTCACAACGCAAATTTTTTCTGAGCTTCCGCAGTGGGCAGAAAGCAATTCTTTCATTCGCCCCGAAACTGCGAATGTGCAATCTATAGTCTCCCTTAAAAGAGATTTTGTAAGCTCTGCTCTCTTTCTATAATCCTTTTCAAGATGAGGATATTTCTGAATTAACTCAGAATTTTGAAAAAAATCTACATTTTTCCACAAGCTCAAATCGGAATTGAAAAGATAAAGCCTGGGGTCGATTAAATGATAATTATGAGGAGTATAAACGCATTTGATTCCTTTTTGCTTTGCTATTTTTGCAATTTCAAAGGAAAGTCCGAGAAAATTTTGAAAATGAACAATGTCTGGTCTAAAGCTCTCAAGCACCGTCTCAAAGTGCTTACAAATATTTTCGTCTTTTATTTCCCTTGCTGGATTTGTTTCATCTAAAAATGAAGTTGGACGATTGAAAACAGCAAAAAGCTTAACGCCTTTTTCTTCGGATTGCTCAAAATAGTATGGCTGGTCGCTTGTTCCGTGTTTGCCAGCTGCGTAAAACACAGCAATGTCAACGTTCTTTTGAGCTAACAAAAGCGCTTCCGAACGCGGGAGGGTTGTTCCGCCGCCGCTTTCGTTCCAACCGAACATTGTAAATAATACTTTTAATTTATTCTTATTAGAGTTCATTTTTTCCATTTTTTCTACTCCATTTTGTTGTGAAATTGAAAGCAATGTTTCTGCTTTAATTAATCGTTCCTCTGGAATTGATTCAAATTGCAAATCTTTATTTATGTCAATTTCTTCTTCGGGTTTATTTTTAATAATCGAAATAACTTTGATTAGCATTGCAAAATTTTTTTTATCAATTATTTCATTTACTTTTTCAGAAAGCAAAAGGAGACGTTTTTGAAATTGCTGCTTTTCCTCTTCATTGGAAAGTAGAGCGTAAAAGCCATCTTCGCGATAATACTTGTCGGCATCAATTTCAAGAAAGCCAGCCCATTTTTCATTAAAATACTTTTGATTTCGGGCATCGTAACTTTCTGGATTTTTATAATATCTTTCAAACTTTTCTATTCCTTCAAGTTGCTTGGTTTTAGCTTCAAAGTGATATGCCACAGCTTTTGGGTTATATCTTACTTTGTGCCCATCTTTTTTTGCTGAAAGGCATAAATCGAGGTCTTCGTGTCCAAAATAATAGTTCTCATCGAAGCCATTAATCTCTTTGAAAACGCTTCGCCTTATAGCAAGCATTGCTCCGGTTAGCATTTGAAAATCCCGCCCCTTATTTACGCACTCAAAATCTTTTGGATAGGCAAGGTAAATATGGAAATGAATATTCATATCTTTTTGAACAGGACCAAACACAATGCCGGCGTGCTGAATCGTGTCGTTTGGATAGAGCAGTTTTCCACCTTGAACGCCAAGTTTTTCATCTTTCTCAAAACTGTCTATTATGCTATGGAGCCAGCCCGCTTGGACTTGTGTATCGTTATTAAGAAAAACAAAGTATTTTCCATGGGCAAGAGCAGCTCCTTGATTATTTGACTGCGAAAAAGATTTTGCTTCTTCATTGAAAATGCTGACGATTCCATTCCCAATAATCTGCTCGGCATAAAGAAGATCGCGTGTTCCGTCAGTTGAGCCATTATCTACCACAATTATTTCATAGTTCAAATCAGCGCAAGTGTTTCTTATTGACTCAATACATTTTTCCGTAAATTGAATATTATTTAATACTGGGATAATAATTGAAACAAGAACTTCCTCGCCTTGCTCTTCTTCTATTTGCACCGCTTTTTCTTCTTGCTTTGCTTCTTTGCTTAAAAGCTGCTTTCGTTTTAATTCTTCAATTTCTCTTCTAAAATATTCTAAATTGATTTCTCTTGCTTTTTGTAAATGCGGTTTAAACCGAACATCTTCTTTGTATTTTTCGTAAATATATTCTAAAGAATGTAACATATTTTCTCTTTGAGAGGACGTCATAGTAGAACCATCGGTTCTCCAAACATACTCGCAAGTTATTTTTTTAATATGTAAAAACTTGAATTTGCGTGAAAGCCGAAGCCAAAGCTCTAAATCCTCGTGTGAATGCATATTTTCATCAAAGCCACCTCTTACTTCATCGAGGCAGGATTTTTCGTGCATCACACAAAGAACTGGTATGAAGTTTCCTACTAAAATCTCGTCATAATCGAAATCTTTTGAATATGGAACATCTCTTTTTAATGTAATATACTCATCGCCAATTTTTTCTTGAAAAGCACGATAGGCGTCTGTATATGCAATTTTATAATCGCTATTCTCTAACGCTCGTAAAAGAGTTTCAATGTGATTGGGATAGAAAAAATCATCATCATCAAGATAGCAGACATATTTTCCCTGAGCAGCCTTCAACCCAACGTTCCTTGTTGCGGCAAGCTTTATGTTTTTTTCATTTCTCAGATAAACAATATTGCTTCCTTTCGCATCAATGCTATTTATCAAATCAATGAGCTTTTCATCTCCTCCATCATTTACTACAATTATTTCTATATTATAATAAGTTTGATCTAAAACGCTTTGAATTGCCCGCTTAAGCTCTTTGGGACGTTTCCCAATTGTAGGAATAATTACGCTTACAAGTGCATTGAAAGAGCTGAGATCTGCTTGTTCGCTTGTTCGCTCATTCTCCAGCTCACTTTTCCAAGCACTGTTTCTCATTGCTTCCTTATGCACTATTTTAGTAAACTGCTCGATTGAGGCTTTTATATCTGGTGATGGGTGCAAATAATAGATTTGCTTTAAATAATCGAGTGCGATATTGTAATCTTTTAAGTGAATAAATCTTTTAGCAAGATAAAGATAAGCGTCTGCCTTTGCTCGCTTTGGGTTATCCCAATTAAGGAAATAGAAAAGCTCTTGGAGTGAATTATTATTTATAATTCCTTTAACCACCTCCACATCATAAGAAAAGTCAATATCCACAGAGCCAGAGGACATATTGCTTGAATGCCATCTCCATTTATATACAAATCTATTTGCTTTTTTTAAATTAACAAATTTGACTACTTGAGAGAACCATTTGTAATCGTGGGCACGCGGAAAATCTAAGCTATAATTACCATATTGCTGATAGAGAGATTTTCGAATAGCGCTGCCTCCATCTGGTAGCGAGTTAGAAAAAAGCATATTCGTTAATAATTCTCTATTACGTCCCTTCCAGTCTTCATAAGTTAGCTCCTCGCTTACTTTTAAATTCTCATCGCAAATATAAAGATCGCCATAAAGTATATCAATATTTGGGTGTTCCTTTAAAATTTCAGAATAATGCAGCAATGTATCGGGAAGAATAACGTCATCAGAGCCAAGCCAAATAATATATTTTCCTTTTGCCTCAGCAATAGCTTTGTTTCGGGTGTCAGGTGCATTTGTATGCTCTTTTTTAAAATATCTTATTTTTTCAGAACTAAAAGAACGAACCACTTCCGATGTGTTGTCTGTCGAGCCATCGTCGTAAATTACTAATTCAAAATTTTCATAGCTTTGAGACAGGACGCTGTTTATTGCTTCTTTTAAATACTTTGCTCTGTTGTATGTAAAGATGCAAACAGAAAAGAGCAATTCCTCAGCCGCTTTAGTTATTTGGCGACTTTTACCAACAATAGCAAAGTAAAATTTTTCTATTGCTTTTTTTGTAAAAATTTTGCGGTTCGGATTGCTTTTTAAATTTTTTAAAGAATTTATTATATGCACCGGTTCATAAAACATATTTACTTCAATATCGAAAATTCTTCCGAACTCAAGATAATCTAAATAAATGCCGTCCCGCATTAAAATCCACAGGTTTTTTCTGCAAAGCGCGGGTAGATAAAGATTGCCGCCCTGAGGACCAATAACAAATTCAGACTGATTGAAAAGCGAGAGTTGTAGCTCGTTCCGATCTCCAACGCTCTTTAAGCTCTTATAAACTTTTCTTAAATCATAGCTTTTTTCGTCCTTTCCAAAAAGGTTTTCGTCATTTAATTGGAAATATTGGTCGCTTGCTGTTTTTTCAACAAAATGATTATATACAACAAAATAGCCCATTTCGTTCAAGGCTTCTTTCATATCCAATAATTCAGCTCTATCGAAATAGTTGAGCGGTGCTTTATATTTTTGAAACCACTGTCGGAAAAATTTGTTATTCAAAACCACAAAGGGCTTTTTTATTTCTTTCGGTATTGCTTTATTGACAAAAGAAAAATCGGGTAAAATATAATTATTTGTTGCGATAATTGAATGTATGTTGCGGTTTTCCCAAACGAAATTCTCAATTTGAATGTGCCGTTGGTTAATGTAGTCGGGTCCTGGATGTATTAATAATTTATCTGGATAAAGCTCTGAAATTTTTTTGTAAACTGCGTGTTCGCCCCATTGGTCGCCAATTAGCTCTGAGCCAACTTCAATATGATTATTGGAAAAATAATAGAAGATTTTTGACCCAGGGCGACTCAAAGTATTTATACTAATATTAAGCTTTTTCTTTATAAAATAAACGAAAGGTAACCAAGAAATTAGCTCGTATCCAAACTCTCCAGTAAAGCAGAAAAGTCCGTTTTCAGCGTCTTCCTTGCTGATAATAAGCGGAATATTCGGCTGAGCTTCGTAGTTTGCGTAATCCGCTTTGTTAATATTTTTTT
>JAAYJM010000219.1 GCA_012522895.1 Ignavibacteria bacterium | reverse complement strand
TAGTAATTAAGCATAAGTTTTTCAATGTTTTATCGTAATATATTTTCTATTATCTTTTGTTTATCTATCTTTAAAAAAGCAAATTTAATACTATTAATTGGAAAAATTTAATTATTCTATGACTTATAAAACAAATTTACCACAGCTTTGGAGAAAATTCATCTGAATTAATAATCGAAGCGCTTGAGCCAGTTGCTTTTATCACATAAAGCCCGCTCTTTTCTGCAAGGCTTTGGGCGCCTGAAACTGCTTCAAGATAAGCGACAGCCCCAATTATCCTGTTGTTCTTATAAGAAGGCATCATATCTTTAAATTGTTTCAAATCTTCAATAAAATCTTTTATATCTTCTGGTCTCAATGTAGTTTTGACTTCTACTACGACAGTTTCCTTATCATTTTGCGCAATTATATCAAATTCAAACTGGCGTTTATTATACATTCCACTCATTTTGACAGAAGTGAAATGGACCTCAATGCCTTTTCTATTAAGCAGGTTGGCTAAATTGCCACTAACAAGTAAATCAATCAACTTTTCCCACTTGCAAGGGAGAAGATTTTCTAATTTACTTAATTTTTTAAAAGTCAGTGGCTCTTGCGACATTTGATAAGATTCCATAAAACTCACAGTTTTGAATTAAGTAATTGAATAAAATTACAAAAAATAAAGATTAATGCAAAAAATTAAAATAAAAGCAACTTGCATTATGTCTTTTCAGCAACAACAGTTTCATCATTTGCTTCTTCGATTTTTATAGATTTAAGAGCGTTTAGCTCTTTCTTGCTCAACAGCGGCAAAGGCTCTCCCTTTATAAGAATATCAAGTTCTTCTCCATCTAAAACCTCTCTTTCTAAAAGAACCTTTGATAAGCTGTGCAGCAAATCAATATTCTCGCTTAAAATTCCTTCGGCAGTTGATTGAGCATCGAGCAATATTCTCCTTATTTCGCTATCAATATTTTGTGCGGTTAGCTCACTGTGGTCGCGTGGCTGAGAAATATCCCTGCCAAGAAAAACCTCGTCCTGATGCTGCGCGTAACGAACTGGACCAATTGCATCGCTCATTCCCCACTCGCAAACCATTTTTCTTGCTAACTGGGTAGCTCTTTCCAAATCGTTTGAAGCACCTGTTGTCAGCTGATTGAAAACTAATCGCTCTGCCGTTCTTCCAGCAAGCAACATAACGATTTGCGCTTCAATATAATCTTTTGAAAAAGAGTGCGAGTCCTCGTTTGGCAGATAAGAAGTTGCGCCTAATGCGCGCCCACGCGGAATGATTGTAACTTTATGAACAGGGTCGGCGCTTGGAAGCATTTTCCCTACAAGTGCGTGTCCCATCTCGTGATAAGCAGTCATTTCCTTTTCTTTGTCGGAAATTACAAGGCTTTTTCGCTCAATTCCCATCATCACCTTGTCTTTTGCGTTATCGAAATCGAACATTGTAACATATTGGCTATTTCTTCTTGCTGCAAGAAGCGCAGCTTCATTCACAATATTTGCAATATCGGCACCGGAAAAGCCAGGCGTCCCTTTTGCCAAAATTTCCAAATCAACATCCTCGCCAATAGTGATTTTCTTTGTGTGGACTTTGAAAATACCTTCACGTCCCTTTATATCGGGTCTATCCACAACAACTTGTCTATCGAATCTACCCGGTCGAAGCAAAGCAGGGTCAAGCACATCAGGGCGGTTTGTTGCTGCTATGATGATAACACCGCTATTTTGTTCAAAGCCGTCCATCTCAACAAGAAGTTGATTCAAAGTTTGTTCCCTTTCATCGTGTCCTCCCCCCAGTCCAGCGCCGCGATGACGTCCCACAGCATCAATTTCGTCAATAAATACGATGCAGGGTTTATTTTTCTTTGCTTGCTCAAATAAATCTCTGACGCGGCTCGCTCCCACTCCAACAAACATTTCAACAAAGTCAGCTCCGGAAATTGTGTAAAAAGGCACTTTTGCCTCGCCAGCTACAGCCCTTGCAAGCAAAGTTTTTCCAGTTCCAGGAGGTCCGAGCAATAAAACACCACGTGGTATTTTTCCACCAAGTTTTTGAAATTTTTCAGGATCTTTTAAAAACTGAATTATTTCTTCAAGCTCATATTTAGCTTCGTCAGCGCCAGCAACATCTTCAAAAGTAACTTTACTGCTCGCTCCGTCAAGCAGTTTTGCTTTCGATTTTCCAAAAGAAAATATTCCTTTCGAGCCACCGCCGCCCATTTGCATTCTTCTTATAAAGAAAATATAAATTCCTATTAGCAAGATCCAAGGCAATATTGAAAGCAAAGCCCCCCACCAAGGATTATCGCCATCTTTGTAAGTCCAGGTTATTCCTTTGGATTCCCAAAGCTTCTCTGTTTCGCTATCGAGAACGCCAAGCTTTGTAACAAAATGACGAACATCGCGCAAATGCCCATCAGACCTTATTTTTTCTACTTGTTTTAGCTCGCCATGAAACTCGAAATCGTTTAATTGAGACTTTGTTATTGTCGCAGTTTTTATCTTATCTGAGTTAAGTAGTTCTAAATATTGAGTGTAAGTTATTTGCCATTCTGGTTTTTTATCCTCATTCATAAACATATAAATCAAGATAATAAAAGAAAGAAATATTACCCAAATAAAAACATTGCGCATTGCTTTAATCTGCTGTTCGTTTGGTGCTGGCGTTTTGTTCATATCCTGAAAGGGCGAGTTCTTTTTCTTATCTTTTTTTCCTTCTTCTTCTTTTTTGCTCATTTTATTTAACAAAATAATAAAACATCGTTTATATAATAGTAGTAAAAGAAATAGACGAATTTGTATCGAAAAAAGTTTGTGAAATGAAAACTAATCATTTGCAAGCATATAAATATCTGGAAGATTCCTTCCAATTTCTGCATAATCAAAGCCATAGCCAATAACAAAGAGATTCGGGACCTCAATACCAACGTATTTTAATGGGAGCGAATGCCGAATATTATCTGGCTTTGTTAGAAAAACAACTGCTTCAAGCGATGCTGGGTTTTGTTTTTGCAAAGTATCAAATAATTTTTTCATAGTGCCTCCAGTATCAATCAGGTCTTCAATAATTACCACGTCCCTATTTTCCAAGCTATATTGCATATTTGAAATTTTCACGTTTTCATTAGCAACCATTTCATTAAAATAGCTTTTAGCGATAAGAAAGTCAATTTCGCAATCAATAGTAATTTTCCTTAATAAGTCGCTTGCAAAAAACATCGCGCCCTTCATTACCACGATGAAAAGCACTTTTTTTCCAGCATAATCTTTATTTATTCTATCTGCAAGAACTGTATTAATTTCCTCAATTTGCTCTTTTGCGATGTATTTAGCAAATTTTTTCCCTTTTGCGAATTTTATTGATTCTTCCATAATGATTTAAAAAATTTATTAAGAATTCCATTCAATAATTTAAAATGAAAATAGCTTTATTGCACTACAAAATTATGTAAAAATCTTTTATTTTCATTAGTTTATTAGAATTTTGTTAAAGAAAGGAGTTTATGCGGCTAATTGAAAAGTAGGACAAGCATCTTGCTTGTAGAAAAAAGATTTGTTTGAACCTTGATTTTCTTGATTGAAGGATTTCTTGATTTTTCATAGATGTGCCACACTTTCAAAGTGTGGCACATCTTTCTTTTCTACAATAATACAATCCCTTTCGAGATAACAATCAGAAAGTTATATGAGCAACTTGCTGTTCGTATAAATGGAAAATTATTCATTTTGCTCGTAAATAAAAATTTAAAATTTGTATTCCAAAAATTTTTTACTATTTTGTAATTACTCAAAATACAATGAAATTTTCGATTAAACATAAAAGGTAAAAACGTGAAGAATAATTATTTGCAAAACGCTAAACGATTTGTAAGAAATTCTTTGTCTTGCTTTTCGTTCTTTCTTTTGCTCTTTACTACGATGCAGACTTATGCACAAAACCCGCAATGCCAGTGGGCTGAAAAAATTGCCGGAACAGCACGTGATAATGCATATTCAACAAGCACTGATGAGAGCGGCAATGTGTATGTAGCGGGTGCTTTTGATTCACCAACACTAACATTTAACAACGGAATAATACTTGCAAACAGTGGTGTAGATGATGGTTATTTAGCAAAATATAATAGCGATGGGGTATGCCAGTGGGCTGAAAAAATTGCCGGAACAAGTTATGATTATGCTGTATCAACAAGGACTGATGAGAGCGGCAATGTGTATGTAGCGGGTATATTTGGCTCTCCTACACTAATATTTAACAACGGAATAATACTTGCTAACAGTGGCGATTTAGATGGCTACATAGCAAAATACAATAGTAGTGGGGTATGCCAGTGGGCTGAAAAAATTGCCGGAACAAATTATGATTATGTAAATTCAATAAGCATTGATGAGAGCGGTAATGTGTATGTAGCGGGTGATTTTGCATCAACAACTATTACATTTAACAACGGAATAATACTTGCTAACAGTGGCGATTTAGATGGCTACATAGCAAAATACAATAGTAGTGGGGTATGCCAGTGGGCTGAAAAAATTGCTGGATCTTATAATGATTATGCATATTCAATAAGCACAGATGTGGGCGGCAATGTATATGTATCTGGGCGTTTTTGGTCTCCTACACTAACATTTAACAACGGAATAATACTTGCTAACAGTGGTGATTTAGATGGCTATATAGCAAAATACAATAGTAGTGGGGTATGCCAGTGGGCTGAAAAAATTGCCGGAACAGGTTACGATTACGCTCGTTCAATAAGCACAGATGTTGATGGTAATATGTAAGTTGTTCGTGGTTTTGAATCACCTACACTAACATTTAACAACGGAATAGCAGTTTCAGACAGTAGTATTTGGAATGCCTATATAGTAAAATACACTGAAAGTGAAACGCACGTTAATCCCCAGTTATCTTCTTCTTCTAACAATGGGATAGACCAGCCGCTCTTCCTTTCGCCAAATCCAGTTAAGGACAACAGCTTAAACATTGCATTTAAATTATTAACTCCAGAGCAAGTAACAATAGAAATCACAAATACGCTTGGAGAAGTTATTTCAGTAGTCAAATCAAATGAGCTTTTTCCACAGGGCGATCATTCGAGCAATGTAGATATAAGCAATTTCCCGGCAGGAGCTTACTTCTGCATTTTACGATACAAAGACAAAGTTTATCAGCAACAGTTTATAAGATATTAGTAAGTTCGGAATTAAGTATTTTTAAAAAAGAAAGATCTGCCGCAATTTCAAAGTGTGGCAGATCTATTTTCTTCCGTGCGACTGCTAATTCTCCGGATAAATCAAAAGCGCTGGGCTTGAAATATAAATCCAATAGCCTTGACCGGGCTGCATTTCTCCGAGTGTGTTTATTCCATAGCCGGGATGATATATCCCACCGGAATTATTTTTTACCATTATTAAATTTGAGGAAATACTTGAAAGTGCTTGCTGAATGTCCATCGAACTATTTCGCAAATAGGAAACAAGATTCCAGCCAGCGTTTAGCTCAATTCCCTGTAAAGCAGGATTAACTTCAGTTCCGGAAATATTTAATATGCTGCCACCATTTGTATAAACATAGTAGCCAGCTTCAACATTCCAATTTCCGATTTCATTTATTCCAAAAGCAGGAGAATAAATTTGCCCCGCTCCGTTTTTTACTAAAACAATATTGTTCGTTCCTTCAAAAACGCTTTCCATCGCTGGCTCTTCTGGTATTACGTTGCTTGAAATTAGATTCCAGCCAGATTGTAAGGGAATATCTATATTTGAAACGGGAGCAGATTCAGTAGTGAAAACGCCAAAATTCCAGTCTGTATTTATAGAACCTAGAAATGCCCAAACACGCCAGTAGTATGTAGTCCCATACTCTAAATTTGATGTATTATATTGTGAAGTATAAGTAATTTCATCTATAATTAAATTAGTAAATTCTGGATTAGTAGAAATTTGGATAACATAACCTTCTGTACTCCAGTTTTGACAAATGTAGATATCGTCCCAATTAAAATAAGTAGGTATTGGTGTTGATGGATATCCAAATTCAGGTGAAGTTAGATTTGGGAAAATTGTGAAAAGGTTATCTGTGTAAAAACTCCAGACAACAGACCATTCACTCGTTTCAATACCATTACTTGAATTTACACGCCAGAAATAATTAGTGCCTCTTTCAAGAGCTTCATCTGGTGCGATAAAAAAACTTGTATTAATTATATTACTTGAATCAATTTTAATTGAGTTGAATTCTTCATCTTCAGAAATTTGAATTGAGTAAGATGCTGCATTTTGGACTGAAGTCCAGGAAAAAGATGTTGCCATACATACGAATTGGGCATTATTTAAAGGAACAATTAGATATGGAGTAGCTAATTG
>JAAYJM010000019.1 GCA_012522895.1 Ignavibacteria bacterium | reverse complement strand
TATTATGCGATTGTCTCGTTTATTTTAAATTATACCTATTGAAATATTCATCTATCTCAGGCCGTAATTTCATACCTACTTTTTCAAATGTATCCAAAATTTGATTATATGTTCCATCGCCTCCTAAGAAATCCCAAAATTCTTCTGCAACCTTCAGCTCATTATCCAAATCAAGCATTCCTGCCATTGTCCATCTGGAATAAGGTTTTGGCTCGTATGGATTATATGGAATTGCAATTAAGGTATTTATATCTGCTTTTGGATTTTCTGCTAAAACACAAGCAACCCATTCTAATAAAGTTCTTTTAAATTCTTTAAAACTTCCTTTATTAGGTTTTGCTGTTTTGATATCAATTAGATATAATTCATTATTTATTGACTCCAACCATACATCTATTTTTGTGGGTTTCACAAGTTGCATTTCTCCTTCTCTACAAACTTTCCTAATAGCTTTTATTTCTTCAATTTTATTGGGCTTAGAATCTGCAGCAGTCAGGCCATCCATTATATCTTGGATTACTCGTTGGGCTTTTTTACTGATTTGTTTTCCAGCGGTAGCTTGAGATTTAGCTATTTTAAATTTTGAACTCGCTAAAGAAATAGCAACTGGTTCGAAAATACTCGTTCCAAAGTTCGTATTTAAAGAATGAATAAAAGAAAATAAAGCCATTCTATCTTTTCCAAGTAATCTTGTATGAAAAGGCATCACAGCCGGTTCTGGATTATAATTTTGAAATTTATGTCTTAAACTCTGCTTTAAGGTATTTTCTATTTGTTCAATTTGGTTTTTATTTAAAGCCATTATAAAAATTCTTGAATTAATCTTTGGGGTTTAGAATTAGAATAGAATTTTTGGCCATCAAAACTATTTTGAATTGTTGATTGAACAAAGCCAATCTTTATTTTTATGGGTTCTGTTGGCCCAAATTTCGCTAAATCAGATTCTTCGGTAACTAACCTATTATTAACAATAATAACTATTCCATCAATACCAGGTGCTTTATTCGTAGAAACCGAATTTATGTTATCTAATTCTTCTTCTAATAAATTAGATGCTACCACATAATTTGCAAAATCCTCAAAAAACGTCAGAGTCATTTGAAGTTGTTGTCCTTATAATACTAAACTTTTGAGTAAAATCATTGATTTTTGCATTTAATCCAATGTCAAATTTTTGTTCTGCCATTACTTCCTTTTTAAATGAAATATTATTTCAGAATAAGCATTCTTATCTTTTTCGGTTCTGTTTAAAACAGGTCGCTTAAATTGATTTACGATTTTCATACCTGCTTTTTCAGCTATTTGAGGGTAAAGATTATTCCTGTCATTAGCAACTAAAAAAATGTCATAATCTTCCACTAAAAAGCGTTTGCAGTTGTTTAGCACATTAGCTATACCTTCAACATAGCTTTCTTTTGCCGCTTTTCCTTTTCCTTTATACAAAGGTCCAATTTCCAGCTCGTCTCTCCTTTCAAAACCAAATAAGTCATAAGCATAGGCATGCTGTTCGTGATAATCAATTAAACCAACATAAGGTGGCGAGGAAAAGATTCCTTTAATTTTTTTCTCCTGTAATTGCTTTTCAAATTCCGGATTAATTTTTTTCAAACTTGCATCAATATCTATTTTTCGACTATCTCCTGTTAAGCAATATTGAAAAGTGCTAGTTCTTAGTTTGTCGAATTCTGCTAACCTTTTAATGGTATCTTTTACATAGCTTTTCCACCATTTTTCAATAGAAAACAAAGGTTTACAGATTTTGCCGTGTTTTTTACAGTAATATGTGCTTGTAATTGGGTCAATTAATGTAGCCAAATCAGAATGAGTAGTTGCTCTGCAACTTCTAATTGTGCGGCTCAAAATGACACTTACGATTTTCTTAGTCTTTAAATCTTTTATTTCCTTTATTAAATTGAAAACAAAATCTATCTCTTCCCTAATTGTTTGAAGGTACCATTTGTCAAGAAAACTTTTATCACCCTTTTCTTGCCTTAATTTGATATGGTATTCTTCAATCAATTGGTCAAAAATTGGAAGGAATTCTTTTTCTTTTTCTTCTCCGTAGATTAAGTCATCAATCTCTCCAATTCGAACTTTGTATTTAAATTCAGGGACTGGAAAATATTTGTTATTGAAAATATTTAGTTCCTCCAAAAGCCTATTTTCAAACTCTGTTGTTTTTCTATCTGCTAAGAATTTTTCTAATTGTTTTGTTATTCGATTAGTTTCTTCTTTGAGTAGTTTTAAATCATATTTATCTACTTTACAATTTCCAATTAAAGCATTAAAAGCTGATACATCAATGCCAATGGCATTCATTCCTAATTCATTTGCTTGTACCATTGTTGTTCCACTACCACTGAATGGGTCTAAAACAATGTCGCTCTTTTGGAAATAAATTTCCTTTTTAAAATCATCTATATGGTCGTCAAGAAAATACTCCACTAATTGTGGAATAAATTTTCCTTTATACGGATGTAATCTATGAACGTGTTTTGTTGTTTCGGCCTCTCGATATTGGTCAAAAGATAATGCCCAATTCAGGTCATCTCCTAATTGTTTTTTCCAACTTAATTCACGTTTGCTATTATGAGATCCATAATAGTTTAGTAAATCCTGTTTTTTTATCTGTGTAGTACCGTTATCATTAATTTTTCTAACTCGACCATATTGAATTAAATAGGAAATATTGGATGTGGTTACTTCCCGACCAATATGTTCGGTTGCCCAATCGCTTGCTTCTTTTATTGTTAATAATTCGGACATAATTAAATCTCGTTTTTTGAATTATATTTCATTCTTTCTTCCGCCACTTTCAAGGCTTCAAGACCAAATTCTTCGCCTTCAATGTCATACAATATTTTTTCACTAAGAAATTGTATAAGCAGACCTTGTTCATCAATACCTAGAATTTCAGATATTTTTTTAATGTGCTTTTTCTTAGCATTTCTTTCCCCTCTCTCAATTTTGCTTAAAATAGCGGGGTCAATTTCAAGCATTGCTGAAAGTTCTCTTAACAGAAGTTTTTTTTCTTCTCTTTTTTGCCTGATTATTTCTCCTAAAGTCTTCAATTGAAAAATTCGTCTTGACAATATTTGTCAAATGTAGTAAAATTTTTGAATCGCGAAGTATTATTTTGGATAATTATTTTTCGAAGCTGTTTATAGTGAAGTATCGCATAATGCCCAGCAGTATTGTTTAATCGGCAGACCATCTTGCTTTAAATTGTTCTGGCTTCATTTCTAATCCTTTTCTGAGTGTGGCACTTAATTCTCTTCCATTCGGCATTGTTGGCAACATTGTAAAATATTGTCTAATAGCAGCACGGATACCAGCTAAACAAGATTTTGTTTTAATCCAGTTTTGTGGGCTAAACACTCTATTCGGGGGTAAAGGCTCATTTGCTGCTGCTTCAAGTGCACTATTTAGACAACTTCCTGCAATGTCAACTAC
>JAAYJM010000218.1 GCA_012522895.1 Ignavibacteria bacterium | reverse complement strand
TTCTAAAAAAAGCAAATACTACTATTTTTTATTTCAGCAAGGACTTGCAAGCCATATTTATTAAGTGCATTATAGAAAAAAGATCTGCCGCACTTTCGAGCTGTGGCAGATCTGCGGAGGTATCACGTAGAAAGAAAATTCCCTGTTTTTTTATTAAAAAATAATTTTTATCTAAATTTATTATTTTGTAGATTAGTAAATGAGCTCAATTTGCAAAACTCACATAAGCGACGGTGATGATGGCTAAAAAGAAACAATCAAAGAGATTAATGAACCAACATAAAGAATCCAAAGGTGTAATAGGCATTTTTGGAGAAGAAGCAAAATCACTCGACATTAGAGTTGGAGAAATTTCACATTTTGTTATCAAGCAACTTGAGGCGGAGTTTCCTCAATTATCGTTTCAATACAAGACAAGCAAAAAGAAGAAATAAACGAAGCATTAAAGGAAGTTGACCCTGAATTGGGGCAAACCCTTTTTGTGCCAAATTCTCGTATAAAACCCGATGGTGGAATAATTGAAGTAAAAGACGATAATAATAACTGGAGAATTGTTTTAGTATCGGAGGCTAAACATCAAGGAAAAGACATTGAAAACATCAAAGCAGGAAAATTTGTTGGAGCAAAAAATGACCAAGACTTAATGACTGCTGGTAATGCAATCGAGCGATCGCATAAAAATATATCTGAAATCGCTAATTTGATGTTATCAGAATCTCATTTTCCATATATCTTATTTCTTGAAGGCTCAAACTTTTTAACAGAAACGATTTCAATTACAAGACCAGACGGGAGAATTGTAACACTTGAATACAATTCAGGAATGTTAAATAGATTAGATAGATTAACATCAGCAAATTATGGAATGCCAATTAATACCAATTTATGCAAAAATAAGTTTGTCAAGCATAAAGATAAAACAATTATGCTTCAAGCAACTTCTATATACACACAAGGGAATGGAGAAAAATGGGATAGCAAAAAAATGTTTGAAATTATGCTTGAAATTTCTAAAACTTCACTTCAAACATTAGGTAGCGAACTATTTAATCAGATAACCAAAAGATAAATAAAATCACAATAGCTTAGAAATGGCAAGAAACGCAACAAATGGATTATTACAAAATGCAAAAAAGTCAAAAAGTGATGAGTTTTACACACTACTTTCTGATATAGAAAGTGAACTACAACACTATAAAAGTCATTTTCAAAATAAAGTAGTTTACTGCAATTGCGATGACCCTCGAATTAGTAACTTTTTTAATTATTTTGCTTCAAATTTCAAAGAATTAGGTCTAAAAAAATTAATAGCCTCTTGTTATAGAGAACAAACAAATGATTTATTCAACTCAGGAGAAAATGAAAGTGGTTTTTACTGTGAATATAGGGGACAAGAGGGAGAAAGTAAAAAAACAATTTTGACTGACTTAGTTTACTTTAAAGGAGATGGGGATTTTCGCGGTTCGGAAAGTATTGAATTATTAAAACAGTCTGATATTGTAGTTACAAACCCACCGTTTTCATTATTCAGAGAGTATGTAGCCCAATTGGTTAAATACGATAAAAAGTTTTTGATAATTGGAAATATTAATGCAATTACCTACAAAAAAATTTTTAAACTAATTAAAGAAAACAAGGCATGGTTAGGGGTAAATCTTGGTAGAGGTATTTCAGGTTTTATTGTTCCAGAACACTACGAACTTTACGGCACAGAGGCTCGGATTGATAGATTGGGAAATAGAATAGTTTCACCAAATAATTGTTTATGGTTGACTAATTTAGATATTTCTAAACGACACGAAGACATTACTCTTACAAAAAGATATTTTGGGAACGAAGCTATGTATCCAAAATATGACAATTACGAAGGTATTAATGTGAATAAGACACAAGATATTCCATTGGACTTTGAGGGAGTTATGGGTGTGCCAATAACATTTTTACACAAATTAAATCCAGACCAATTTGAAATAATTAAGTTCAGAAAAGGAAATGATGATAAAGATTTATCAATAAATGGAAAATGCACCTATTTCAGAATATTAATCAAAAATAAACGGATACAAACCAAATTAGCTGGAAACAAAGAAATGTCAGCAGTTAACAAGGTGTATAAAACATTTGGCCGTCAGCGCGTTATTGAACAGCGCAGCTCATATCAAAATTCCTTATAGAAGAAAAAGATCTGCCACACTTCAAAACTGTGGCAGATCTGAAGCAATATCCGCCCCCCTGCCCCCGCCAGCGGGGGACATAGAACTGTCCTGTGTTTCCCACCTAAAAAGAATCTCCCCCTTTGAAAAAGGGGGACGGGGGGATTTTGCAATAAATACGCAAAAAATCTTAATTTCGCTCGCTAAACTCTTTTAAATATCCTTCAGCTAAAGAAAGGTCGTCAATAGTGTTAATCCCTTGAATTTCTTTGAAATCTGCGTCTGGAAATGAAAATACGTTTTTTCCTTCGCTTTTCAAGATTTTCACTATATCGGTTAAATAGTATTCTTTTTGCGCGTTGTTATTGCCCACTTTTTTCAAAGAATTGAAAAGCAGATCGGAATTTAGCAAGAAAATGCCGCTGTTGATTTCTTGGATTTGCTTCTGCTCCTCTGCTGCGTCTCTTTCTTCTACAATAGCGACAAAGCTGAAATCTTTATCTCTAATAATTCTTCCATAGCCACTTGGATTTGGCATCAAGGTGGAAAGGACGGAGACATCTGAGGCATTTTCTTGGTGATTTGAAATAAATTGAAGCAAGGTTTCCGCTTGAACTAAAGGAACATCTCCCGCGAGAATAAGGACGTCCCCATCGTATCCATTGAGAAGAGCCTCGCTTTGCAAACAAGCATGCCCCGTGCCAAGCCTTTCTTTTTGCTCCACAAATTCAGCTTCAACATTTTTTGACATTATAAAATCAATCACACTTTGCTTTTGATGACCAACCACAATGGCAAGTTTATCTGGCTCGAGCCGTTCAACGGTGTCAAGCACGTAATCAATAAGAGGTTTTCCCACAAGCTCTGTCATAACCTTAGCTTGACCTGGGTTGTTCATCCTTTTTCCCTGCCCCGCCGCTAAGATAATGATAGCTAATTCGCCTTTTAAATAAAACATTTTAATTTTCGAATAATTGGTTTGGTTCAATACAATCTGATTTTTTTATAATATTGTTGTGCTTATCAACGAGAATGATTGTAGGTTTATGCGTTTTTGCTTCTTCGGCAGAAAATTGGGCATAGCATATAATAATCACGCGGTCACCGGGCGCACCCTTGCGTGCAGCAGCTCCGTTTAAGCAGAAAGTGCGGCTGCCTCGCTTTCCGGGAATTGCATAAGTTTCAAGGCGTTCACCATTGTTTACGTTTACTATTGCAACTTTTTCGTAAGGTAAAATTCCAGCCTCGTCCATTATGTCTTCGTCTATTGTGAAACTGCCTTCGTATTCTAAATTAGATTCCGTTATGGCAGCTCTATGTATTTTCGATTTTAACAAAGTTAAAAGCATTTTTTTTCCAAAAAATTTGATAAAAAATACTTGACTAAATTACTAAAATTTTATTGCTTGACAAATATGTTTTATATTAATTCTTTATTTTTTGAAAATTGACCTGTCAAATAGCAATACAGCACCAACTCTTCTGAAAACTTTTACATTGTTTTTTTTCAGTCATTACGAGCGTAGCGAGGAATGACTGCGTGAAATATCCACCCCCTGCCCCCGCCAGCGGGGGACACAGGACTGTTCTGTGTTTTCTCCTAAAAAGAAGTCTCACCCTTTGAAAAAGGGGGTCGGGGATTTTCTTTCCTGAATCCCTCAATCAAGAAAATCACGGTTCAGACAAAAAAATGCGAAAAATAGTTTAAAAATGATTAATTTAGGTGATCGACTTCAAGATAAGTCAGATTTCAGTATTTTGTATTTTAATTTGAAAGAAAAATATGAAAAAATTAGTAGAATGCGTGCCAAACTTCTCAGAAGGAAGAAACAAAGAAATAATTGAAGCAATTGCAGATTCTATAAGAAAAACCCCAGGCTGCTCGCTATTAGACGTTGACCCCGGAAAATCCACAAACAGAACCGTTTATACATTTGTCGGCAGCCCAGAAGCAGTTGTCGAAGGTGCGTTGAACTCGGCAAAAGTCGCAAGAAAGCTAATTGATATGCGGCATCAAAAGGGCGAGCATCCTCGAATGGGTGCTATGGACGTTTGCCCCTTTATTCCTGTTGCAAATGTTACAATGGAGGAGTGCGTTGAAATTTCAAAAAACTTCGCAAAAAGGGCAGCAGAAGAGCTTGGCATCCCGCTTTATCTTTACGAAGAATCCTCGAAAACCGATTATAGAAAAAAATTGCCGCAAATCCGCGAAGGTGAATATGAAGGAATTGCAGAAAAAATTACAAAACCCGAGTGGAAGCCAGACTTTGGACCCGCGAAATTTGTTCCTGAATGGGGAGCAACCGTTACTGGCGCTAGGTTTTTCCTCATTGCATACAACGTAAATGTCCTTGGAACGAAAGAGCAAGCTCACCGCATTGCTTTAAATATTCGCGAAGCTGGAAGAGGAGAAAATGAGCCGGGTCTTTTAAAAGAAACCAAGGCTATTGGCTGGTTTGTCGATGAATATAATTTAGCTCAAATTTCAATAAATTTAACGAACTACACAATCACTCCGCCCCACATTGTTTATGAAGAGTGCAAAAAGCAAGGAAAAGCACTGAACCTTGCAATTACTGGCTCTGAATTGGTGGGGCTAATTCCACTTGAAGCAATGCTTTCCGCTGCTAATTATTACATTGAAAAGGAAAATCTTTTAATCGTTGATGAAGAGCAGAAAATCTTGTTAGTCGTTAATAAACTTGGGCTTAACACAATCACTCATTTCGACCCAAAGAAAAGAATTATCGAATATATGATTGAGGAAGAAAAAAGCGAGCCACTTGCCGATATGAGCTTGCGTTCTTTCATCAAATCTGTTGCGGCGAGGACTTCAGCGCCGGGTGGTGGCTCGGTGTCCGCTGCTATTGCGGCTATGGGTGCGGGACTTGCAACTATGGTAGCCCAGCTTACTTATGGCGTTCGCAAATTTGAAAATGTTGATAAGGAAATGCGTTCTGTTATTCCGCCGCTTTTCAAAGGAACGAATCAGCTTATACCGATGATTGATGCCGATACAAACGCATTTAACGATTATATGGAGGCAATGCGTTTGCCAAAGCATACAGAGGAAGAAATTGCAGCCCGCAATCAAGCTATGGAAGATGGCTTAAAAAAAGCTATCAAGGTTCCATTAAGCACGATTAAGCTCGCTGACGCTGTTTGGGATAGCTTTGTTGAGCTTGCAAAATATGGAAATATTGCATCGCGTTCAGATATGGAGGTAGGAGCCCGCGCATTAGGAACCGGAATTTGGGGTGCATACAAAAACGTTCTCATCAATCTGCCCGGCATAAAAGATGAAGCGTTTAAAACTGATGTAGTTCGGGAAGCCGAAGCTTATCTTAAAAGAGCAGAAGAAAAATGCAAAGAAATTCTAAATATTTTAGATAAAAGGTAAAAAAGCCTAATAGCAATGCAAAAAATTAACGAAATGGGATTTGTGCGGGTAGCAGCAGTTTCACCCGAGCTGAAAGTTGCCGATATTGATTTCAATAAAAATGAAATTTTGCAGCAGATTTCACTTGCAAACGAAAAGCAGTGCCAAATTATTCTTTTTCCAGAACTTGCCATAACAAGCTATAGCTGCGGCGATTTATTTTATCAAAGCTATTTGCTCGAAGGCTCATTGAAAGCGATTGAAGAAATTGCTCAGCAAAATGAAAACGGCGGGAGTATTGTAATACTTGGCGCCCCTTTGTTTTTGGATAATATGCTCTTCAACTGCGCTTTTGTTCTCGCGGATGGTGAAATTAAAGGGATTGTGCCAAAAACATATTTGCCCAATCGAGCTGAGTTTTATGAAAAAAGATGGTTTTCTTCCGAATTTCAAAGAACAAGAAGCGATATTTTAATTTCTAATAAAAGCATTCCCTTTGGCGCTGATTTACTCTTTTCTTTTTCCAATCTCCCTAATTGCAAATTTGGAATTGAGATTGGAGATGACTTTTTAGCAGTTGAGCCGCCAAGCTCTCAGCTCGCAATTGCTGGTGCAAATCTGCTTTTCAATCTTAGCGCAAGTCCAGAAATATTGAATAAGGCAAAACTTCGCAAGCTGCTTGTTCAATCCCATTCTGCCCGCACTTGCTCAGCTTACATTTATTCTTCTGCTGGGGCTGGCGAATCTTCTACTGACAATTGCTTCTCCGGTGCTGTGCTTATAGCTGAAAACGGGGAGCTTTTAAATGATGGAGAGCGTTTTTCCTTCGATTCCCAAATGGAAATTGCCGACATTGATTTTGAAATGCTGAATAAAGAAAGGATGGAAAACTCTTCTTTTTTCGATTCCCCAAAGCAGAAAATTTTCAGAGAAATCTCTATTGAAATCAAATACCCAAACCCTCCTTTAAGCAAAAAAAAAGAATTTTTTAGAGAAATTAGTCCCGATCCTTTTATTTCCAAAGAAGCTGAAATAGATGATTTTTGCAAAGAAATTTTGAATATCCAAACAACTGCACTTGCTAAAAGAATCAAGCATACCCAGTTGAAAAATATTGTCTTAGGCGCCTCCGGTGGTTTGGATTCCACTTATGCTCTTATCATTGCTTTAAAAACGCTTGAAAAACTTGGACTTAGCAAAAAACATTTGATCGCTGTAACAATGCCCGGAATGGGAACAAGCAAGCTCACTAAAAATAACATTGTAAAATTAGCTGAACTGCTTGAAATCAATTTACTTGAAATCCCAATAGAAAAAGCAGTAAAACAACATTTTGAAGACATTAGGCATAACCCGGAGCTAAAAAATGTCGTTTACGAAAATGCACAAGCTCGCGAAAGAACGCAAATCCTTATGGATTTAGCAAATAAACATAATGGCTTTGTTCTTGGAACAGGCGACCTTTCCGAGCTTGCCCTCGGCTGGTGCACTTTCAATGCTGACCACATTTCTATGTATGCCATCAATTCTGGTGTTCCTAAAACTATGATGAAACGCGTCCTTGATTGGATTGCAAAAAAGGAATTTAAGGGAGAAACGACTAATGTTTTGTTGGACATTTTAAAAACGCCAATCTCGCCGGAGCTTCTTCCAATAATAAATGATGAAATGCCTCAAAAGACCGAGGAGCTAATTGGAGACTACATTTTAAACGATTTCTTTTTATTTTATTTTTTAAGATTTGGCTTCAGCCCAGAGAAAATTCTTTTCCTGTCTGAACTTGCATTCCAAGACGTGTATAGCAGTGATGAAAAAAAGTATTGGCTGAACCAGTTTTACAGACGCTTTTTTGCTCATCAATTCAAACGCTCTTGTATGCCAGATGGAGTAAAAGTTTGCTCTGTTTCCCTTTCTCCGCGAGCCGATTGGAAAATGCCAAGCGATGCCGCTCCTTTTAATTGCTAAAAAATACTAATTATTTGTTAATTTAGTATTTTTACTATACGGAAAAAGGAAAAAAATGCATTTTAAGAAAAGAAATGCTAATTGCGGCGAATTAAGAAAAGAAAATACAAATAAAGAAGTAATTTTAAATGGTTGGGTGCAAACCGTTCGCGATATGGGCGGCTTGATTTTCATTGATTTAAGGGACAGATGGGGATTGACCCAGCTTGTGATTGAGCCAGAAACAAATCCAGAGCTTGCAGCTAAGTCCAAGGAATTAAAATCTGAATATGTTATTTGGGCAGAGGGAAAGGTTCGCGAGCGTGAAAATCCTAATTCAAAAATGCCAACAGGTCTGATTGAAGTTCTGCTCAAAGACTTTGAAATTATAAATAAATCGGAACTCCCTCCCTTTGAGATAATTGACGATTTAGATACAAACGAGGAAAGCCGTCTCAAATATAGATTTTTAGACCTGCGCCGCCCTACGCTTCAAGGTAATTTTGACATCAGAAATAAGCTTTATCAAGTTACGCATCAGTATTTTGCAAAGCATAATTTTTATGAAGTTGAAACTCCAATTTTAATGAAATCTACTCCCGAAGGAGCAAGGGATTTTTTAGTTCCAAGCAGAATAAATAAAGGGAAATTCTATGCCCTGCCTCAATCTCCACAGCTTTACAAGCAAATTCTAATGATTTCCGGCTTTGAGCGCTACGTCCAAATAGCTAAATGCTTTCGTGATGAAGATTTACGTTCAGACCGCCAGCCTGAGTTCACTCAAATTGATGTGGAAATGTCCTTTGCCAATGCCGATGAGGTTCTTGAGCTTACAGAAGGATTTTTCAAAATGCTTTGGAAAGATGTTCTAAATATGGATATTCAAACTCCTTTTCTAAGAATGACTTACGAAGAAGCTATGATGAGATTTGGTAGCGATAAACCCGATTTACGATTTGGCTTAGAGCTATCAGATATTACAAAACATTTGCAAGGGACGGACTTTAAAGTATTTTCGGATACTATTGAAAGTAAAGGCATTATCTCTTGCTTGAATGCAAAGGCTTGCGCTTCTTATTCGAGGAAAAATATTGACGATTTAACTGAGCTTGCAAAAAAATATGGAGCAAAAGGGCTTGCTTGGATAAAATTTGCAGATGGCAAAGTTAACTCTCCAATTTCCAAATTTTTAACAGAAGAAGAAATTTCAAATATATTGAAAGAAACAGGGGCAGAAAACGGCGATTTGCTGCTCATCGTTTCTGACAAAAAATATAAGGCTCTCACCGTTCTTGGCGCTTTGAGGCTTGAAATAGCAAGGCGAGAAAAAATTCTTGAGCAAGTGAAAAATCAATTTTCTTTTTCTTGGGTTGTCGATTTTCCTTTGCTTGAGTTTGACGAAGAGGACAATCGTTTCGTTGCCCTGCACCATCCTTTCACCTCTCCTCTTGAACAAGATTTGAATTTATTTTACGAAAAGCCAGAGATTGCTCGCGCAAATGCTTACGATATTGTGGTAAATGGTGCTGAGCTTGGCGGGGGCAGTATTAGGATTCATCAACGGGAAATTCAAGAGCAAATGTTTAAATTGCTTGGTCTTAGCAAGGAGGAGCAAATTTCAAAATTTGGATATTTCCTCGATGCTTTGAAATATGGCGCTCCGCCACACGGGGGCATTGCCCTTGGACTCGATAGAATAGTGATGACACTTTGCGGCACTGAAAATATTCGCGATGTTATTGCGTTCCCAAAGACCACAAGCGGATTATCCTTAATGGACGGCTGTCCTTCGCAAGTCGAAAAAAAACAACTCAATGAACTTGGGCTTCGCCTGTTAAAAGAAGATTAAAAACTTCAGACTTAAAAATAATTTCGCTGAATGAGTCGAAAGCTATTGAAATGAAATCTCCCTTTTGAAAGTGGTCAAAAGGGAATATTTCTATTGTTCTAAATAAGTATAGCCATATAGGCCAGAGCGATAATTAGAAAGGAATTCTTTCCCTTCTCGGGTGGAGATTTTCCCTTCCTTTACCGATGCGGTAACCCAGGTTTCCATAATTCGAACTAAGCGCTTCGCACTATATTGCACATAATCAAGAACCTCGGCAACTGTTTCTCCATCAATAATTTGCTGAATATCGTAACCGCTTTCTTTTACTGTAATATGGACAGCGTTTGTGTCGCCGAAAAGATTATGCAAATCACCTAAAATTTCTTGGTAGGCACCTACAAGGAAAGCTGCAAGGTAATAGGGTTGGTTTGCTTTAAGCTCGTGGACAGGGAGATTATTAGAAAAAGTTCTGATGCCGATAAAGTGCTCAATTTTTCCATCTGAATCGCAAGTTATATCTTGAATTGTGGCAGTGCGGTTGGGTTTTTCATTTAAACGGTGAATCGGCATAATTGGGAAAATTTGGTCAATCGCCCAAGAATCTGGTAAAGATTGAAATAAGGAAAAATTGCAGAAATATTTGTCAGCAAGCATTCTCGAAAGGTTTCTCAGCTCATCTGGCGGGTGTTTCATTTCCGATGCAATAATATGCACCTCATTGGCAATGCTCCAAAAAAGTCGTTCAGTTTGTGCTCTTGTTTTTAAATCCAAAAGTCCAAGCGAAAATAGATCTAAGGCATCTTCCCTTAATTGCTGGGCATCGTGCCAGCTTTCGAGCATAGTAGTTAAAGATAAGTTGTTGTAAAGATTATAAAGTTCCAATACGATTTCATGATCGCTTTCGCCTACCGTTTCATGGTCGTCCCAAAAAGGAAGAGAGTTGGTTTCTAAGACATTAAAAACGAGAACCGAATGGTGGGCTGTCAGAGCGCGCCCTGATTCAGACACTATGTTTGGGTGCGGCAAATCATTTTTATCGCAAGCATCTTGAATCATATAGATGGCGTCATTGACATACTCTTGTATCGAGTAATTAATACTGCTTGGGCTTGAGGTTCGCGAGCCGTCATAATCGACCCCTAAGCCTCCTCCAATATCAACAAATTCAATATCGCAGCCTAATTTTCTTAACTGCACATAAAATTGTGAGCATTCCCTTAGACCGCTTTTGATTTTTCTAATCTTTGTAATTTGGCTGCCGAGGTGAAAATGGATAAGTTTAATGCAGTTGAGAACATTATTATCCTGGGCTATTTTAATAGCTTCAAGAAGCTCACTTGGATTTAGCCCAAACTTACTTTGGTCGCCGCCAGAATCTTCCCATTTTCCAGAGCCAGAGCTTGCGAGCTTAATACGAATACCAATATTCGGTTTAACTCTAAGCTTTTTTGAAAGCTCAATAATAAGCTTTAATTCATTTAATTTTTCAACAACAATAAAAACCTGCTTGCCCATTTTTTGAGCAAGCAGGGCTAATTCGATAAAATCTTCGTCTTTATATCCATTGCAAATAATAAGAGCTTCAGGATTGTTTGTAATAGCAAGAACAGCGTGCAATTCTGGCTTTGAGCCTGCTTCAAGTCCAATGTTGAACTTGATCCCGTATCGCATTATTTCTTCAACCACAGGCCTTACTTGATTCACTTTTATAGGGTAAATTGTATAGTAATTGCCTTTAAATCCATACTCCTTAGAAGCAGTTTCGAAGCATTTTGAAATAGTTTCAATCCTATCGTCTAAAATATCTGGAAAGCGGAGCAATACCGGAAGAGAAACGTCCTTTAACTGCAATTCATCAATTATATCTTTTAAATCAATAGAGGCACCGTTTTTCCTTGGAGTTACAATAACGTTGCCTTTTTGATTTATGTCAAAATAACCGTTTCCCCAGCCAGCAACAGCATAAAGCTCTGCTGAATCCTCTACTCTCCATTTTCTCATTCATTCTCCTTCGTTTGGATTTATACGCTTTCAATAATACTATGATAAAAACTAGCGCTGTCCTCGTCTTTTAGATATAAATCTTGAATTTCTTCTTCTTTGTCTAATTCGTAAGCTTTTTCATTTGTATCGCTGATTACTGTCATATCTTGATAAGTGCGAAGACCTGTTCCAGCTGGAATAAGCTGCCCGATAATAATATTTTCTTTTAAACCGCTAAGTGAATCAATTTTTGCAGCAATGGAAGCCTCAGAAAGAACTCGCGTTGTTTCCTGGAATGATGCTGCCGAAAGCCAGCTTTCTGTTGTTAAAGAAGCTTGAGTAATTCCGAGCAGCATCGGTTCTGCGATTGCAGGCTCAGCTGGACGGAAAGCAGCTTGGCTTCGGTTTTGCCTATTCAATTCATAATTAACTTCTCTAAAACGTCTTTTAGCAATTAACTGCTCTTCTTTAAATTTAGAATCGCCTGGGTCTTCAATCACTACAAGGTTTTTCATTCTATCGTTTTCGTCTAATAATCTAATTCTATCTACGTGTTCGTTTTCCAAGAAATCTGAATCACCTGGATCAATTATCTTTGATTTTTGAAGCATCTGGCGAACAATAACCTCAATGTGCTTGTCGTTGATTTTCACACCTTGCATTCGATAAACTTCTTGGATTTCATTCACTAAATATTCTTGAACGGCACTTGCACCTTTGATGCGTAAGATATCGTGTGGATTTATGGAGCCGTCGGTTAATCTATCGCCAGAGCGGACGATGTCGCCATCTTGGACAAGAATGTATTTTCCAATAGAAACAAGATATTCCATACGAGTTTTTTCGTCAAAAGAGGTAACGGCAACAACTTTCATACCGCGCTTTGGCTTGTCGAAAGAAACGGTGCCATCGATGTCGGTAATGACAGCTGAGGACTGCGGGGCGCGTGCTTCAAAAAGTTCTGTAACGCGTGGAAGACCACCCGTAATATCACGCATTCTCCCAAGGTCGCGAGGAATTTTCGCTAATGAAGAGCCAATTCCCACCTCATCATTATCCTCGACTCGAATTTGTGCTTTCGTAGGTATGCTGTATGATTTTAGCACAGTGCCGTCATTGCTTAAAATTTCAATCGCGGGCGATTTGCTTTTATCTTTACTATCCACAACAACTTTAGACATGTGTCCTGTTTGTTCGTCATGGACTTCTCTATATGTGGTGTGGAGAATTAAATCTTTATAACGAACTCTACCCGCTTCTTCTGTGATAATAGAAGCGTTGTAAGGATCCCATTCGTAAATCATTTGACCTTTTTTAACTATATCGCCTTCTTTTACTTTAAGAATAGCGCCATAAGTTGCGTCAATCTTAATTAAAGATCTATTGCTATCGGGGTCGATTAAATTGATTGAACCGCTTCGGCTTACCACTATATTTGTTTCCTCTTCTTCACCTTCATAAGTTATAAAGCGAAGGTTTTCAAACTCAATTTTTCCATCGAATTTTGCGGTAACCGAGGATTGAGAAGCAATTAAAAGAGCAGTTCCACCGGTATGGAAAGTTCTAAGCGTGAGCTGGGTTCCTGGCTCGCCAATAGATTGAGAGGCAATAGTCCCGACAGCTTCTCCAACGTCAACAATTTTTCCAGTAGCAAGGTTTCTGCCATAGCATTTTGAACAAACACCACGGCGGGATTCACATGTAAGAACAGAACGTATAAGCACCGATTCAATAGGCGATTGCTCGATTGCAATAGCAATTTCTTCGTCAATCACATCGCCCTCTTTAGCAATTTGCTGATCTGTAATCGGATCGTTTACATCTGACAGGAGAACCCGGCCGAGAATTCTTTCATAAAGCGATTCCTTAACCTCTTCTCCTTCTTTAAGAGCAGCCATTTCTACGCCTCTAATAGTTCCGCAGTCGTGCTCAGAAATAATAACATCTTGGGCAACGTCATGGAGCCTTCTTGTAAGATAACCCGCATCAGCAGTTTTCAAAGCTGTGTCTGCAAGACCTTTCCTTGCGCCGTGAGTAGAGACAAAGTATTCAAGGATTGACAGCCCTTCTTTAAAATTGGAAACGATTGGGTTTTCAATTAGCTCTCCTGTTGTGCCGCTAAGAGATTTTTTGGGTTTTCCCATCAAACCACGCATACCGGCAAGCTGGCGAATTTGCTCTTTTGAGCCGCGAGCTTGAGAATCGAGCATCATCCAAAAGGTGTTAAATCCTTGGCTATCTTTAGCTAATTCCGAATACAGCTTGTCTGCCACTCTGTTTGTTGCGTTTGACCAAGAGTCAATAATTTTATTATATCTTTCGCCATCGCTGATAACTCCATTATTATATGCAGCTTCAATATCATCGACTTTTGCCTGAGCAAAATCAATAATGCTTGCCTTATCGGTTGGCACAAGAACATCTTGAATATTTACAGACAAGCCACCTTTGGTTGCATAAGCAAAACCAATATTCTTTAAGTTATCAAGAAATTCAACAGTCTTAGCAAGCCCAGCTTTTCTGAAGCAGATACCAATTATTTGTCTTAAACGTTTTTTTGCTAATAATTCGTTTAAATAACCAATTTCGTACGGAACAATTTGATTGAAAAGAACTCTGCCTGTTGTAGTTTCTATCAGCTTGCCATTGTGCCTTACTTTAATTTTTGTATGAAGTTCAATAATGTTATGATTATATGCAATAATGACCTCATCGGGAGAAGAAAAGATTTTGCCTTCACCCTTTGCTCCAGATTTCATTTTTGTTAAATAATACACACCAAGCACCATATCTTGCGATGGAACAGCAACTGGATCTCCGTTTTGGGTGTGCATAATATTATGAGGTGCAAGCATTAGCAAAATAGATTCAAGCTGAGCTTCATAGCTAATCGGAAGGTGAACAGCCATCTGATCGCCGTCGAAGTCAGCGTTAAAAGCCGTGCAAACAAGTGGGTGAAGTTGAATAGCCTTGCCCTCAATTAATCTCGGTTGAAAGGACTGAATGCCTAATCTATGCAGGGTGGGCGCTCTATTGAGCATAACAGGATGTCCCTCGATAATTTTCTCAAGAATATCCCAAACCTCATTAGTTTTTCGCTCCACCATTTTTTTAGCACTTTTTGTAGTCTTGACGTGTCCTCTTTCGATTAGCTTTCTAATTATAAAAGGTTTAAAAAGCTCGACTGCCATATCTTTTGGTAGACCGCATTCGTGTAAATTAAGCTCGGGGCCAACTACAATTACAGATCTACCGGAATAATCCACTCTTTTACCAAGTAGATTTTGGCGAAAACGTCCAGTTTTTCCTTTCAATGTATCGGAAAGCGATTTTAACGCTCTTTGTGAATCGCTTCGCAAGGCACGGCGGCTATTATCGAAAAGCGCGTCCACCCCTTCTTGGAGCATTCTCTTTTCATTACGTAAAATAACTTCCGGCGCTTTGATGTCGATAAGTTTTTTTAAACGATTATTTCTTATAATCACCCTGCGGTAAAGATCATTCAAATCTGAGGTGGCAAAGCGTCCTCCTTCAAGCGGCACAAGAGGCCTCAGATCTGGAGGAATTACCGGAATTACATCAAGCACCATCCAGTGCGGAAGGTTTTGATAGCCGCTTTTTATATTTTGCTTGAAAGCGTTTGTAATTCTAAGTCTTTTAAGTAGCTCAAGCTTTCTTACCTGCGAGGTTTCTACTTTCAATAGATTTTTCAGCTCTATATAAAGCTGGTCAATATCTATTCTTTTAAGCAATTCTTTAACAGCTTCTCCGCCAATCAAAGCGATAAATTTATTTGGGTCCTCATCGTCAAGCCTTTTCTCTTCTTCGCTGAGCGTAGAAAGAACTTTCAAATATTCTTCTTCTGAAAGTAAGTCATTAACGCGTAATCCTGTATTGCCGGGCTGGACCACAGCATAAGATTCATAATAAACAATCCGCTCAACGTCCTTGGTGGGCATACCGAGTATGGCACCAATTTTTCCGGGCAAAGTGCGCAAAAACCAAATATGCACCACCGGAACGGCAAGCATAATATGCCCCATTCTTTCGCGCCTAACTGATTTTTGTGTTACCTCTACCCCGCATCTATCGCATACTATCCCTTTATATCGTATTCGTTTATATTTTCCGCAAGCACATTCCCAATCGCGAATAGGTCCGAAAATTTTCTCACAGAACAAACCGTCCTTTTCAGGTCGAAAAGAGCGGTAATTTATAGTTTCCGGTTTTGTAACCTCTCCTTGAGAGCGATTTAAAATTTCATCTGGCGAAGCAATTTTTATAATTATTTTTGAATATCCCTTATGGGACTCGAGTTTTTTTTGCATTTAATTGCTCCTTAAACATTTACTAAAATCTTTTTCATTTTTAACTTCTCTTTTACTTAAAGAGTTTGTGCAAATAGCAATAAATCATAAATCAGGCAAAGATGACTACTCAATTCTGGATTGCAAAAAATAATTTTTTGCACAAATTCTTTGCCTTGCATCATAATGCTCGAAGCGCTATCAAAAAATCAGCTATTCCTTTTTCAAATCTAAGCACAGTCCTTGCAATTCTCTTTCAAGGACGTTAAAGGATTCTGGAATGTTCGGCACGGGCATATTATCCCCTTTCACAATAGCCTCATACATTTTGGCTCTTCCTTGAACGTCATCGGATTTCAAGGTAATCATTTCTTGAAGTGTGAAGGCGGCACCATAAGCTTCAAGTGCCCAAACTTCCATTTCACCGAGACGCTGCCCTCCAAATTGAGCTTTTCCACCAAGAGGTTGCTGAGTGATCAAGGAATATGGACCAATAGACCGGGCATGTATTTTATCTTCAACTAAGTGAGATAGTTTAAGCATATAGATGACACCGACTGTAACTAAATTGTCGAATGGATCGCCTGTATAGCCGTCATAAAGAATGGTTTTCCCGTCTTTTGGAAGTCCAGCCATTTCTAAATATTTACTTACATCCTCCCATTCGGCACCATCGAAGATTGGGGTAGCGAATTTCTTATTCAAAATACTACCAGCCCAGCCGAGAGCAGTTTCATATAGCTGCCCCAAGTTCATTCTTGAAGGCACACCAAGTGGATTAAGCACTATATCGACAGGAGTTCCATCTGGAAGGAAAGGCATATCTTCTATTGGCACTATTTTAGAAACAATACCTTTGTTTCCGTGCCTGCCAGCCATTTTGTCGCCAACTTGCAATTTTCTTTTCTTTGCAATATAAACTTTTGCCATTTGCAAAATACCGGGCTGAAGCTCATCGCCAGCAAAAATTTTATTCTTTTCTAATTGGAATTCATCAAGGATCTCATCTCTTCGTTTCCTATAATTTACTGTCATTTTAGCAAATAGATTATTTTTTTCGGTATCAGAAAAGATTTTGGAATCTGCTTGGATTTGCGAAGGCAGAAGCTCATTTTCTTTATATTTTTCAAGTATTTGCTCAGAGCTAACTTTAGAGCCACTTCTAAATACAACCTTTCCATCATTTAAGGCTATGCCGAGTATCTTTTCCCCGTCAAACAAAGTCGAGAGGCGAGTAATATAATCCGTGTCAAGTTCAGCCATCGCTTCGTTTTCTAATTTTTGGAGCTGAGCTTGTCGTTTCTTTTCGTCCTGCCTGATCTCTTTATCCGAAGACATTGCTTTCCGCGAAAAAACTTTTGTATTGATAACAACTCCGCGAAGTCCGGGCGTTGCTTTAAGCGACACATCTTTCACATCACCGGCTTTATCGCCAAAAATAGCGCGAAGCAGTTTTTCTTCTGGTGTGGGGTCGGTTTCTCCTTTCGGAGTAATTTTTCCAATAAGTATATCGCCTTCAATAACTTTTGCACCAACGCGAATTACACCGTTTTCATCAAGCTCTTTTGTTGCTTCGTCACTTACGTTAGGAATTTCGCGTGTAAATTCCTCTTCACCTCTTTTTGTGTCGCGAACTTGCAATGTAAATTCTTCTACGTGAATAGAGGTAAAGCTGTCATTTGCAACAAGACGTTCAGAAATAATAATCGCATCTTCAAAATTGTAACCTCTCCAAGGCATAAACGCAACTAAAACGTTCTGCCCAAGAGCAAGCTCGCCCTTATCTGTTGAGGAGCCGTCAGCAATCGGCATCCCTTTGCTTACTCTATCCCCAACTCTGACGATGGGCTTTTGATTAATGCAAGTATCTTGGTTTGTTCTAAAAAATTTAAGCAAGGGGTATGTAAATACTCTTTTGCTATCGAAGTTCAGTAGCTCGTCCTCATCGTCCTTTGGCTTGTCATATCTAATTTTTATTTTTTCTGAGCAAACGTATTCCACTACTCCGTCTCCTTCAGCAAGGAGCAAGGTTCTTGAATCCTTAGCAATTTTTGCTTCCATACCTGTTCCAACTATTGGAGCTTTTGAGTGCAAAAGCGGAACAGCTTGGCGTTGCATATTTGAGCCCATGAGAGCGCGGTTGGCATCGTCATGCTCAAGGAATGGGATTAAGGAGGTGGCGGCACTTGTAATTTGGTCCGTGGATACGTCCATAAATTGAATTTCTTGGGGAGTAAGGACTGGGAAATCACCCATGCTTCTTGCTTTGACCCGCTCGCCAAGAATTTTTCCGTCTTCGTCTATGTCTGTCGAAGCGGGAATGATATTATAAGCATCTTCTTTTTCAGCGGTTAAAAATACGACTTCATCAGTCATATAGCCATCGACAACTCTTCTGTATGGAGTTTCTATAAAGCCGAGCTCGTTAATTCGAGCATGGATTGCAAGCGATGAAATCAAACCGATATTGGGACCTTCTGGCGTTTCAATCGGGCACAAGCGTCCATAGTGAGTGTAGTGAACGTCCCTTACTTCAAATCCAGCTCTTTCGCGAGTCAAACCGCCGGGACCCAAGGCAGAAGTTCTTCTTTTATGAGTCAGCTCGGCAAGTGGATTTGTTTGGTCCATAAATTGTGAAAGCTGATTAGTCCCAAAGAATTGATTTACTACCGAGGTGATGGTTCTTGCGTTCACAAGGTCGCTGGGTCTATATTTTTCGTGTTCGTGTATGCCAAGCTTTTCTCGAATTGTTCTCGCCATACGAGCTAAACCTACATTAAATTGAGTGGTTAATTGCTCTCCCACAGTGCGAACTCTTCTATTTCCCAAATGGTCAATATCGTCTCCGGACTGCTTTGTTTCGTGCAGTTTTATTAAATGCTTAAGAATTGCAACAAAATCCTCTATTGTTAAGGTTGTTGTTTCTTCTCCTATGTTTAGTCCTAATTTTTGATTAATCCTGAATCTGCCAACAATCCCAAGGTCATATCTTTTTGAATTAAAGAATAATTTTTCTATTAGCGCCTCCGCAGTTTCAAGGTCTGGTGCCTCGGTTGAACGCAACTGCTTGTATATAGCTTCAAGAGCATCTTCACGATTTCGCGTTAAATCTTTTGTTAATGTTTTAGCTATAAGCGGCTCGTCAGTTGGGTCTTTATATTTAAAGAGTTTGAGCTGTGAAGTTTCTGCTTCTTGAAGTAATTGAAGAATTTCTTCTGTAACTATCATATCGCGTGTGATTATAATTTCACCCGTTTCAAGATTTACGATATCAGAGGCGATTCTTCTTCCAAGAAGCTCTTCGCTTAGCTCGCTCGGGGCAATTTCTTCCGACAACTCAAAAAGATTCATTATTTGTTCATCTGAAGAAAACCCTAATGCTCTTAAAAGAGTGGTAACAGGGAATTTTTTCTTTCTATCAATATAAGCATGTATCACATCGTGAATATCGGTAATGAACTCAACCCAGGAGCCGCGGAAAGGTATTATTCTTGCGGTGTAGATCCTTGTCCCGTTTGGGTGCATAGTATCATCGAAGAAAACCCCAGGAGAGCGGTGCAGCTGAGTAACAATCACGCGTTCAGCTCCATTTATTATAAAAGTGCCGCGTGGGGTCATAATAGGAATATTTCCAAGATAAACTATCTGTTCATCGGAGTCTTGATAATCTTCTGAATCTTTATCAGCTTTGCTTGATAGGAGGAGTCGGGCTTTGAGTGGTTTTGAATAAGTTAGTCCGCGTTCTCTGCACTCAGTTTCAGTATACTTCTGCTTTTCTAATGAGTAGTCTAAGAACTCAAGTTGGTAAATTGAAGACGCATCTTCTATAGGGAAATTATTTTTAAAAGCAAGCTGTAATCCTTTGTTTGTGCGGTGGGCTGGCAAAACGTCTTCTTGCAAAAAATCCTCATAAGCGTCTAATTGAATGTTAAGCAAATCAGGATACTCGTTTTTTTCTTTCACCTGAGAAAAATCTATTCGCTTTCTTAACCTTACTAAGTCCTCTGTCGATTCTAAAAACTTTTCACCATTGATATTGTTATTGTCCACTTGACCTCCTTATATATATCAATAATTTATGCGAATTAAATAATAAAATAGGATTTTTTGCACAGTTATCCCTTGCGTTATAACTTTCAACAAAAAATCCTAGTTATATTGTTCATTGAAATTACCAAATACTTAATATTCTAATTCCTGAAGTTTTTTGGTAAAAAAATATGATTCATTTTGAATTTTTAACTCTTATTCGATTAAATTAAATATTCAAATTGATTGTGCGATTCAATAAAGCAAAAAGAATAAGAGTTAAAAGTGCAAGCAAATTACTTTAATGTAACTTTAGCTCCTTGCTCTTCAATTTTCTTTTTCATTTCTTCTGCTTCTTGCTTGGAGCATTGCTCTTTTACGATCTTCGGAGCGCCTTCCACTAAATCTTTTGCTTCTTTCAAGCCTAATCCAGTAAGCTCACGAATAACTTTAATTACATTAAGCTTTTTTTCGCCGAATGAAGTTAATTCGACATCAAATTCAGTTTTTTCTTCTTCTTTTGCTTCTGCTGCGGCTGGTGCTGCTGCCCCTGCGACCATCATTGGCGCGGCTGCACTTACACCAAATTTATCTTCTAATGCCTTCTTCAATTCTGATGCTTCGAGAAGGGTTAAACCAGATATTTTCTCAACTAATTCTTCAACTATAGCTGACATTTTTTCTCCTTGATAAAAAAATTTTAATAATTAAGCTGCTTTTTGTTTTGCAACCTCTTCGATAAGCGAAGCTAAATCGCGCATTACTGCGTTAATTGAACCGATAATTCCAGATATTGGAGCGTCTAAGCTGCCAAGGATAGAAGCAATATTCTCTGCTTTGCTCGGTAAAGAGGCAAGCTGTTTTAGCATAGTGCTATCAAAATATTCACCTTCTATTGACGCAGCTTTAAATATCGGTTTTGCTAACTTATCAAATTGTTCTTTTATTAGCTTTGCAGGCGCAAGAACTTCCTTGCTTGCAAAGATTACAGCAGTTTGTCCTTTTAGGATTTCGCTTTGAATTTTATCGGATTTTCCAATTTCTTTGAGTGCTAAATCAATTAAAGTATTTTTTGCAACATAGATATCTGATTCGGAAGCTCTTAAAGATCTTCTGAATTGCGAGATTTCTTTTACAGTCATTTTTTGGAAATCAATAAAGTAGAAAGCGTCTGCGTCCTTAAACTTTTCGACAAGCTTAGCGACAATTTCCTTCTTTTTGTCTTTTGTAATCATATTACCTTACAATATATTATAATTCTTTTATGATATAATATCTTTCGATATAGAAGCAATATCACAAAGAAGAGTGCGTAATCAATTTTACTAATCTTTTGCTTGAAAAGAAAGCTCGTTTACAGAAACACCGGGACCCATTGTAGAGCTAAAATTAACGCTTTTAACGTATTTGCCTTTTGCAGTCTGCGGCTTTGCTTTCATAATGCTGCTAAAAAAAACACTTATATTTTCAGCTAATTTATCTTCTGGGAAAGAGCATTTTCCAACCGATGCATGGATATTCCCCGTTTTATCTACTCTGTATTCAATTTTTCCAGCTTTTACTTCTTGGACTGCTTTGGCAACGTCAAAAGTTACGGTGCCGCTTTTTGGATTTGGCATCAAGCCACGGGGACCTAAGATTTTCCCAAGCTTTCCTACCTCTCCCATAACGTCTGGAGTAGAAATAATAACATCTACATCAGTCCAGCCAGACTTTATTTTCTCCAAATAATCTTCTAATCCAGCGTAATCGGCGCCTGCATCGAGTGCTTCTTTTTCTTTAGCTTCTTTTGCAAGCACAAGGACTCTGACTTTTTTCCCAATTCCGTGTGGCAAACTGACAGTTCCACGGACAAGTTGATCTGCTTTTCTTGGGTCCACCCCAAGTTTCATAGCTATATCGAAGGATTCGTCAAATTTTGCTTTTGCGTTTTTCTTCACTATAGCAACAGCATCTTGATAAGAAAATAGTTGCTTTTGATTATAGTTTTTGATTAACGAATTATATCTTTTACCACGCTTTTTCATAGCATTTATATATTTTATTTATAGAATTTTTGAATTAAGACGCTCTGTCTTGAAATAAAAAAGAGATGAAATAGTTTTATTCAACTAAAACACCCATACTGCGAGCAGTTCCTTTAATCATTTCTATGGCGCTGTCCATACTGTCGCAATTAAGATCTTGCATTTTGATTTTAGCAATTTCTTCGCAATGCTTCACTGTAACTTTGCCAACCTTTGTTTTATGCGGTTCAGCCGAACCTTTTGGTATGCCAGCTGCTTTAGCAAGAAGCACAGCTGCAGGGGGAGATTTTACCTCGAAAGTAAAACTTTTATCGCTATAAAAAGTAACGAGAACTGGAACGATAGTTCCTTTTTGCTTAGCTGTTCTTGCGTTGAATTGCTTAACAAACTCCATACCGTTTAAACTGCGCTGCCCAAAAGCGGGACCTACTGGCGGGGACATAGTCGCCTCCCCGGCGTTTAGCTGCATTTTAAACTGACCTAATATTTTCTTTGCCATTTTATAAATTTATAAATTAATTTAATAATATTAGTGATTTTCTATTTCCACTTGACTAAAATCTAACTCAACAGGGGTTTTTCTACCGAGAATACCTACTTCCACTTTCAGCTTTTGCTTTTCATTATTAATTTCTTTTACTGTTCCATTAAAGCTATTGAAAGGTCCGTCAATTATTTTCACCGGATCCCCAATTGAAAAGCTGGTCTCTATTGTCTCTATGCTCTTTCTTTCCTCTACCCTGCCTATAATTTTTTCTATTTCGTGTTGCTGAAGAGGAACTGGCTCAGTCTTTGTTCCGACAAAACTTACAACCGACGGTATATTGGCAATAATATCTTTTATTTTTTTATCTAAAACTAATTTGACTATTATATAGCCCGGTAAAAAGTTCTTAACTCTTGTTCTTCTTTTGCCTTGTCTTACTTCAAAAACGGTCTCTTGTGGTATAATAATTTCTTGGATTTTATCTTGAAGCTCAAGTCTTTTTATTTCAGCTTCGATAAAAAGCTTTACTTTTTGTTCGTGTCCGGTAAAAGTTCTTAGAGCATACCATTTATATTCAACTGGCTCTTGCAATATGTTGTCATCAGCAAACATTAAAACACGAAGCCAATCGCAAGATTCATAACCCAATCAATTAGATAGATAAAAGCAGTAAAGATTAAAGTAGTAACCACAACAATGGTGGTGGACTCTTTTAATTGGGCGCGTGTGGGCCAAGAAACTTTTTTCATTTCTTTTGAAACATCGCCAACGAATTCTTTTATTTTCGCTATCATTTATTTTTATCAATAATAATAAAAAATGCACGGGTGGTAGGAGTCGAACCCACAGCCTACGGTTTTGGAGACCGCCACTCTGCCAATTGAGCTACACCCGTGTATAACATTCGAGCTGATGACCGGGATTGAACCGGTGACCTCTTCCTTACCAAGGAAGTGCTCTACCATCTGAGCTACATCAGCTTTTTTGAGCGGGAAACGAGACTTGAACCCGCGACCCTCAGCTTGGGAAGCTGATGCTCTACCGACTGAGCTATTCCCGCGTTCTTTTTCTCGAGCGGGAGACGAGACTCGAACTCGCGACCCTCAGCTTGGAAGGCTGATGCTCTACCGACTGAGCTACTCCCGCAAATCACAATGTCTTCTGTGGGTTGGGCAGGGATTGAACCTGCCATGCGTACCCGCGGCGGATTTACAGTCCGCTGCCTCACCATTGAGGCGTCCAACCCAATCCTCAAATAGCTTACAAAATTAAGCAATTTTATAATATCATACAAATATATTTTTAAAAATATTTAAATTATTTACAGGTAAATCAATAAATATCTAT
>JAAYJM010000217.1 GCA_012522895.1 Ignavibacteria bacterium | reverse complement strand
CCGTTTCAGCTTCATTCAAGCAGGGCATTACAATCGAAAGCTCTAAATCGTCCTTGGGCAAGCTATCAATTTCAAGCTCAGACAAATAGCTATATTTATCACTAATCTTTTGCATTCATCAATATAAGACTCGTAAATATGTTAAAAAGCACCAGCTTAATACTTAATGTTGTTTATAAATTCTTTCGCATCATTTGAGTTTGGCTGCAGTTCTAAGACCCTTGTAGCGTCTTTTCTTGCATTAATTTTGTCATGAAGATTCAAATGAACTTTTGCTCTATCGAAAAGAGCTTGAACGTTATTTGAGTCAATTTTTAAAATTCTATTCAAATAAAATAGTTCTTTTTTGAAATCATTTTGCAAGCGATAAACTGCCGCAATGTTTGCCAATCCCTGAACAAAATTAGGGTCAAGCGAGGTCGCGTGCTTGAAATCTCTTAATGCCTTTTCATGTTGATTTAGATAAAAATAAACCGAGCCGCGATTATTATACCCAAGCGGATCATCTGGAATGATTTCTACTACTCTTGTGTAATGTTTTATTGCTTCTTCATAATTTTCTAAGGCAAGCTCAATATCTCCAAGTGCTGAATAGCCGCGAGTATCATTGCGATTCAAATTTACTGCTTCTCTTAAATCTTTTTTTGCGCCCTCAAAGTCTTTAAGCATAAAATATGCCTGAGATCGGTTGTAATATCCATTATAATCATTTGGCATCATCTCAAGATACTTCGTGTAATCTGCAATAGATTTCTTGTAATTCTCTGTGTTGAAGTAAGCATTTCCTCGATTCAAATAAACGTCTGGTGCAACTTTTTTCTCTATTTTTATATACTCAGAAAAATCTTTTACAGCATCTTTATACATTCCAACGTGCATATTGGCAAAGGCGCGATTATGGTAAGCTATTGAATACTCTGGCATAATGCGTATTGAATTTGAAAAATACTCAATAGATTTTTCAAAATTTGCATCGGCAAGATAGGCAAGTGCAAGATTATTATTCGGTCGCGCTTTATTCGGAGATTTTTTAACAACGTCTTCCCAAAGCGTTATTTCATTTTGCCAGACATCGTTTCTTAGGTATGTCATTATCGAATAAGTAAGAATTAACAGCCCGAGGAAAGAATATCCAATCACTTGATTTCTTTTTACAAGAAGTTGATTTACAAGGCATAAAAGAATTAGCACAAAGCCAAACATCGGCAAATACATTCTATGCTCATTCATAACGTCAAGGATTGGAATTATACTTGATTCCACTGCCAGCGTTATATAGATCCAGAAAATCCCAAATGAAACAAGCGGTTTTTTCCTAAAAGTAAGAAATCCGATTGCGATTATTGTAAGGTTGATCAGCAGCCCAAGAAAAACATCAAAATCCCAAAAACTGTTAATTATTGGGAAGTCGTGGTCAACGCTTTGCTTTATTGGCAAAATATACAAGAAAAAGTAGTATGGTATAACTTTAAATTGTGCTAAAAGATATGTCCAGCTTGTTATTCTTTCGCCAGAAAAATTAGTCAGTTCAATAAAAACTTTGCTTGGTCCCAGCAGCGTTAAAAAGGCAACACCAGCTATT
>JAAYJM010000216.1 GCA_012522895.1 Ignavibacteria bacterium | reverse complement strand
GTCATTGGCGAAAGCCCCATTTCGTCCTTTTTTCTTTGGATTTCCTCTTCTGAATTTGCCCCGCGAATTAAATATTCCTGCTGCGATTCTGAAAAGTTTTCCCAAGGAAGCGGGACGGTCTCAATGTCAAATGTCAGATATTGCATTTTTTCCCATTTATTATTTAAAAATATAGTTTTCCTTTATAATTAGCAATTTAATAAATAATTTAGAATACGGTATAAAAATAAAAAATGAATCGTTTTTCTTTTTTAAATAGAAAAGGTTTTACAATATTTTTGTAAATTTACATTATATAAAGGTTAAAAAATTGGGAAAAATGAAGATAATTTTTACAATAGGCGATTGCAACGGAATTGGATTAGAATGCTTTTTCAAGACATTAATAAAATTTTCTGCTGATTCAAAAAATAGTGATGTTGACTTTTTTATAGCTGGAAACAAAAAAACTATTTATGAATATGCGGAAAAATGTAATTTTGATTTTCTTAGCAAAAGGCAATTAAAAGAAATAGATAATAACAGAATATATTTTAATGATTTAGCTTGTGAAATTATTAATTGTGCAGAATGCTCTCCTGTTGAATTTGGGAAAGAAACCTTGGACGCGGGGCGCCTCGCAGCCTCCTCTTTAAAATACGCAGCAAAAGAAACCTTTGAAAAAAAATTCGATGCCGCTGTAACATTGCCCGTTTCAAAGAAATCGCTTTATTCCGCTGGCTGGGAGTTCCCGGGGCAGACTGAATTTTTTGCAAGCGTTTGCGCTGTGAAAAATCCCTTAATGCTGCTTTTTTTGGGCAATATAAGAATTGCTCTTGCGACAATCCACGTCCCGCTTGAAGACGTTCCAAAGAGCATTAATCAAGCTGAACTTATTCGGACATTAGAAATATTTAATAAAAGTTTATTGATTGATTTCGGAATAAAAAATGGCAGAATTGCTGTTCTTGGACTAAACCCACACGCTGGCGAATCTGGCTCGATTGGGAGAGAGGAGTCGGCAATTATCGAACCGGCAATAAACGATTGCAAAGCTAAGGGCATACGAGCAGAAGGACCTTTCCCCGCTGATGGCTTTTTTGGCTTTGGAGAATATAAAAAATACGATGGTATTCTCGCTATGTATCACGACCAAGGGCTTATACCATTAAAACTGCTATCAAAAGGCAATGGCGTTAATTTTACGGCTGGACTCCCTATTGTGCGATGCTCTCCCGATCACGGCACAGGCTTCAGCATAGCAGGGAAAGGGATTGCAAACGAATGCAGCAGTTTAAAAAGTTTGCTTGCAGCTATTGAAATAGCTAAATCAAGAAAAAAATTAAATGAATAATTAAATTTTGTAAATTGCTTTTTTTTCAAATTAAATTAGGGTTGGATAATGAAAAAAATTACTCTGTTTTTGGCACTTGCACTGCTTTTTAGCTCAGCTTGCAGCGATAGTGGAAATTCGCCAAGTAAAACCAAAGAGCTGCTACCAACGAAGGTTGGCAACGAATGGAAATATGTTGCTACAACTGGTGGAATTGGAACTATCCGCTTGGGTAAAGTTTCAGAACTTATGAAAATCGAAGAAAAAGACTGGTTTAGCTTTGTCATAGCTCCAAAGACTCAAAAAGTTATAAGAAACGCCGCCGATGGAGTTCACGTCTTGCTTTATAACGATAGCACAAAGAAAGAAGAGGACTTTTTATTTTATAAATATCCAGTAGAAGAAATTTCTGAATATGAAGTTAATGGAAATCAAGTGCGTCTTGTAGCAACAGATAAAGAGGTTAGCGTTCCCGCTGGCACTTTTTCTTGCTATTATTTCAACGTTATGTATAGCGATTCAACAAGATACGAGGAATATTTTGCGCCTGGTATAGGCTTGATAAAATATGTGCTTTATTCCGATAGTGCGGGCTTCAGAAAATCAATCACAATAAGCGAGCTTGAATCCTACACTATAAAATAAAAGCAGTTGAAAGTCCTTCGACAAGATTTTCTTTTTTTGCAATAAAAAAATTATAATAAATATTTTTTTTATTCGTTTTATTATTTATGAATAAAAGATACGAAATATTGCTAACATATTTGCTTTTGCTAATCATTCCGCCCACTTTGATAGGAATTGATATAAAAGAGCATAAGTGCAACAGCACTGGGAACAGGATTGTATCTTTTTATATACCTGCAAAATGCGGGCATTCTCAAGGCAAGGAAAGTCATTGTCATTGCTGCGGCGAGCAGAAAAGTTGCGAAAGCAGATCTGAGCAAAGCAATGATTGGAACTCAAAAAGCTTAAAAAGTAAGAGCTGCTGCGAGGACCACAGTTATCTTGTAATATTGCAAAGCTCTGTTCTTTTAGAAAGCGTTAAAAAGCAAATTTCTGTTCCTGTTAGCACAGTTTCGAAAATCTTTGATAGCATTTATTTTTACTACGAAAAAATAGAAAAAAAGCTATTTAAACTCCGAGAAAATTTAGATTATCCAATCAAACGAATTATTCAATTCATCATAAAAACTTATTTTCACAACTACTCTTCCGAGCCAGTTCCTCCTTTAAGCTAAGTTTCGCTTATTTTTTTTCAAAGGTGGAGACATGAATGTCCCCCGCTGTCGGTGGAAAAAGGGGGTGGAAAATTTCTCTGTCATTCTGAACGCAGTGAAGAATCCAGAAAATCCCCCGGCCCCCTTTTTCAAATGATGAGATAGAATGGCACTGTCTTTCTGAACGTAGTGAAGAATCCAGAAAGCGTTTTAATACCGCAATTACTCTGGATTCCTCGCTACGCTCGGAATGACAAAGTGAAAAATCTCCCCGTCCGCTTTTTTCAAATGGTGAGAAAGCATGTCCCCCGCCAGCGGGGGATAAAGACGTTCTTGGCAACAAATTGAAGAGTGACTAAAAAAAATTCTTTTTAAAATTTAAAATAAATTCAAGGAGAAAAAATGAATAAAAATATATATTTATTAGTGCTATTGTTTCTTGTTTCCTTCAGCTTCGCAAAAGCGGAAGTAAGCGGGATTGTTTTTGGAATTGATGCAGACGGAAAGAAAGCTCCACTTTCCGCCGCCTCAGTCCAATGGCTAAACAGTGGCAAAGGCACACTTACTAGTTCAAAAGGTGCTTTTACATTAGAAAATAACAACAAAACAAATAAATTAGTCGTTTCCTATATTGGTTATAAAAAAGATACGATAATCGTTTCTAACAATCAAACTGGAATTGAAATTAATTTAAAATCAGAACTTGAATTAGATGAAATTGAGGTAGTAGGACGGCAAACAGGGAACGCTCTTTCTTATTCCTCGATCGCAAAAACGGAATCAATTACCTCACACGGATTGAAAAAAGCTGCTTGCTGCAATTTGGCTGAGAGCTTTCAAACAAATCCTTCGGTAGATGTGGAGTATACCGATGCAATGTCTGGAGCAAAGCAAATTCAGTTGCTTGGGCTTCAAGGTAAGTATGTCCAAATGATGACTGATAAGATACCAAATCTGCGTGGAATTGCTTCTATGTTTGGATTGGGCTATATTCCCGGCACTTGGATGGAGTCAATTCAGATTTCAAAAGGCACAGCCTCGGTTGTCGAAGGCTATGAATCTATTACAGGACAAATTAACGTTACTTTCAAAAAAAACGAATCGGCAGAGCCATTTTTCTCAAATCTTTATCTGAGCCAGCAAGGGAAAATCGAAGCTAATATTAATACAAAAATCCCGGTAACTGATAATTTGAGAACTATCTTGTTCTTGCACGGAAACACACTGCGTTTTGAAGAAGATCATAATCACGATGGCTTTCTCGATCACCCGCTTGTAGATCAAATAAACCTTTTCAATCATTGGGAATATGCGGGGGACGGCGTTCACTCGCAGCTCGGAATAAAAGCACTTTACGAAGATAGGGGAGCCGGACAAAAGGGCTATTATCCAAGCAAAAGTCCAGATCTATATGGAATGAACATCAAGACCGAGCGTTATGAAGTTTTTGCAAAAAATGGATTTGTCCTTCCGACAGAGCAGTATAAAAGCATTGCCTTAATAGCATCTGCTTCTCATCACAAGCAAGATTCTTATTTTGATAAAAATACTTATAACGGAAAGCAAAACTCTTTATTTGTCAATCTTTTATACGATTGGTCTATTGAAGCGATTCATCATCACGAAGACGGTGAAGATGAGCATCATCAGGAAAAAGAAATTAGCCACGGCTTTGTCAATGGAATTAGCTTAGTTTATGACGAGTTTAATGAAGAATTTAAAGGGCAGAGCTATTATAGGAAAGAAGTCGTTCCGGGAGTTTACACAGAATACACTTTGAGAAACGTTCTGGGCTTTACATTTATTGCTGGTATGCGTGCCGATTTTCACAATATACAAGGGACTTTTTTCACACCGCGCTTCCATTTAAAATATGATTTAACGGAGGACCTTATCCTGCGTGGCTCTATTGGAAAAGGCTTCAGAACTGCAAATATTTTTGCTGAAAATGTTGGCTCACTTGCCAGCTCAAGAAATTTTACGATTGAAGAAGAATTAAAGCCAGAAGAAGCTTTAAATTATGGCATAAACGCTTTCTATAAATTTGACTTATTTGGAACGGAATTTACTTTGAACACAGAGTTTTATCGCACCGACTTTATAAATCAAATCATTGTGGATATGGATAGAAGCCCGCGAGAAGTGTATTTTTCTAATTTGCACGGCGATTCTTATTCAAATAGCTTCCAAACGGACATTTCCTTCACTTTATTTGAGGGATTGGATATTATGGCTGCCTATCGTTTAAACGATGTGAAAGCTACTTACAACGGGCAGCTGCTCGAAAAACCTTTGGTTAGCAAGCATAAGGGCTTTTTAAATTTGGGCTATTCTACGCTGTTTAGGGAGTGGATGCTCGATTTCACAATAGATTACAATGGAGGAGGGCGCTTGCCAAACACTTCTTCAAATCCGGCGGAGTTCCGCTTGGCAGAAAGATTTAAAAGCTATGTCTTACTCCACGCTCAAATAACAAAGACATTCGATAATTTTGAGCTATACATGGGCGCAGAAAACTTGACAGGCTACACTCAGCCAATGCCTGTTTTGGGCTATCAAAATCCATTTGGAGAATTTTTTGATAGCTCAATAATTTACGCCCCGGTTACTGGCAGAAATATTTATATGGGCTTGCGCTGGAAACTCTATTAATCGTTGTTTTTGTCTGAACTGTGATTAGTCAGAGCTTTTTTTTCGTCTCTCTCTGAGCGCAGCGAAGAGTCCAGTTGGTCTGAACCTTGATTCACCAGATTTTTTTAAGAAATCGAAAAACATTGAAATCAAGGTTCAGACAAATTGTTAGGCAAGTATTCTATTCCTGCTTGCCATAACTTTTTTAGATGGTTAGCGCTTCTTTAATTATCTGCTCTTGCTCAAAATTGTGGACGATGAAAGAGCCTGTTGCTGTTGATGGGCTTTGCTTCCGTCCAATGTATTTTATTTTCGCGTTAAGTAAGTCGCTTAAAATCGGGTTAATAAAATTCCAAGCACCTTGATTTTGCGGTTCTTCCTGCAGCCAAAGATATTCTTTTATTTTTGTGTATTTTTTCAGTATTTCTTTTAAAGATTTTTCATCGAAAGGATAAAGCTGCTCAATCCTTATTATTGCAATGTTTTCTCCGTTTTCCTTTGCTTGCAGCAAGTCATAATAAATTTTTCCAGAGCAGAAAATCAGCTTTTTAACTTTTTTGTAATCGCTTATTCTTTCGTCGTCCATAATCGTTTTAAAACTCTTTTGCGTGAAATCGTTTAAAGAGGAAACTGCGAGCTGATGCCTTAAAATGCTTTTTGGAGACATAATGACAAGCGGCTTTTTCTTTTCTAAAAGAAGCTGCCTTCTCAAAATGTGAAAATATTGAGCTGGAGTAGATAAATTTGCAACGATGATGTTGTTGTCGGCACAAAGCTGAAGAAAACGCTCCAATCTTGCGCTTGAATGCTCTGCCCCCTGTCCTTCATAGCTATGAGGGAGCAGCAGCACTAAGTTTGAGCTTATTCCCCATTTCACTTCTCCGCAAACGATGTATTGGTCGATTATCGGTTGAGCCATATTCGCAAAATCGCCAAACTGTGCCTCCCAAATCGTCAAACCATTTTTAGAAATAGTGCTATAGCCATACTCAAAGCCAAGTATAGAAAGTTCGCTGAGCGGGCTATCGAAAATTCTCAGCAATCCTTGTTTTTCCTCAATGTTATTAAGCGGGATGTAAATATTTTCATTTTTTATATCGACAACAACCGCGTGGCGGTGACTGAAAGTGCCTCTCCGAGAATCCTCTCCGGAAAAACGAATCTCTCGTCCATCAAGCAAAATCGAGCCAAAGGCAAGTAGCTCAGCCATACCCCAATCTATCGCCGGAAGCGGGGAATCGAGCATTGTTGCTCGGCGAGAAAAAAGCTGCTTCACTTTGCTATGAGCATTTATGCGCTCTGGCAAATATGATATTTTTTCAGCAATTTTCTTTAAAATTGGCTCTTCAACCGCTGTTTCTGACTTATAATCGAAATCTACATTTTTCTTGTATAGTGCTTCAAAATCAATTTCCTTTGCTTTTCTGCTATTAAAAATTTCTGTTAATTTTTCTTGAAAAGAGTGGATATAGTTTTGATAAAAATCTTTTTCAATAACGCCTTCTTTCAATATTTCTTCTGAAAATATTTTGGACACTGGCGCTATGTTTTTTATTTTTTTGTAAAGAAGAGGCTGAGTGTAGGAAGGCTCGTCAGCTTCGTTATGCCCATATTTTCTATAACAAAGCAGATCGATAATCAGATCATTATTGAATTTTTTCCTATATTCAAAAGCAAAAATAGCGGCACTCACAACAGATTCTATGCTATGCCCGTTGACGTGCAAAATTGGAACTTGGATCATTTTAGCAATATCAGTCGAATAAACAGTGGAGCGGGCGTCTATTGCCGTTGTAGTAAAGCCAATTTGATTATTGATAATAATGTGAATAGTCCCGCCGGTGCGGTATCCTTCAAGCTCAGAAAGATTAAGCGTTTCGGCAACAATGCCCTGCCCGGAAAATGCTGCATCGCCGTGAATAAGGATAGGCAAGGTCTTTGTGTAAGTTGGATCTTCATATTTATTGTCCAAAGCGCGGGCAACGCCCTCGACTACTGGATTTACAAGTTCGAGATGGCTTGGGTTTGGAGAAAGAACAACCTGAATTTCCTTGCCATTTTCTGAGCTGTAAATTGCATCTGCTCCTAAATGGTATTTCACATCGCCAGAGCCAAAGTAATTTACGGCGTCAATAACTCCGTCAAATTCAGCAAACATCGTTTGCAAGTCCTTTCCTATTATATTAGCAAGGACGTTCAAACGGCCTCTGTGAGCCATACCGAGCGAGATTGCGGATAAATCATTATCGGCAGCAAGTTGAAACAGCTTATCGAGCATCACAATCATAGATTCGCTCCCTTCAAGGGAAAAGCGCTTCGAGCCGATGAATTTTGTATGCAGAAAATTTTCAAATTCCTCTGCTTCAATCAATTTTTTTAAAAAAGAAGTTTTTTCTTCTTTTGAAAAACTATGAGCATTTTCTTTGAGTTCTAACTTGCTTTTAATCCACTCTTTTTTCTCTGGATTTTGAATATACATAAATTCATAACCAGTGGTGCCACAGTAGGTTTCTCGCAGTATCTCAATTATTTGACGCAAGGGTAAATCGTTTTGATCCCAAGAATCATCGGCGTGGAAATATCTATCCAAGTCCCAGATTGTAAAGCCATAGTGAGCAGGGTCAAGCTCGGGATAGTAGTATGATTCAAAGCCCAGGGGATTAATATTTGCAAGCAAATGGCCCCGCACCCTGTAAGCATTAATCATAAGCATAACGTGGGCGCCCTTTTCAATCGCTGCTTGCTCATCGTAGAGTTTATTTTTTGAGCTTGCTATATCGCTTGACCAACGAATCGGCTCAAAAGGAATGCGGAGTATAGCAAAAATCTGATCGTAAAACAAATCCGCCCCAAGAAGGAGTTTGCTTAAATAGGCAAGGAATTCAGCGGATTCCGCCCCTTGTATTATTCTATGGTCATAAGTGTTTGTAATGGTAAGCACTTTTGAAACGGCAAGAGTAGTCAGCAAATCTGGTCTAACAGCTTGAAATTCAACGGGATAATCAATAGAGCCGCTTGCGACAATTAAGCCCTGTCCTTTCATCAAGCGTGGAGAAGAGCAGGTGGTTCCAATCATTCCGGGGTTTGTCAAAGTAACAGTAGTTCCAAACATATCGTCTGGACTAATTTTATTATTTCTCGCTTTATCAATTAATCTGTCGTATTCTTCTATAAAATCTGAAAAATTAAGATTTTGTGCGTTTTTAATATTTGGAACAAGCAGCATTCGACTACCATCGCTGCGGGCAATATCTACTGCAAGTCCAATATTTATTGATTTATGAAGAATGCGATGAGCCTTCCCGTCAATTTTTGTGAAAGCTGAATTAAGCAAAGGATATTTGATTAGCCCTTTCACAATAGCCCAAGCAAGCAAGTGTGTAAAGGAAATGCGGCGCCGCTTCAATTTTTGCAAGTATTTATTGATAATCCTTCTATTTTCGTCAAGTGCTTTGACTGGGATATCGCGAAATGAAGTTGCGGTGGGAATTTCAATGCTTTCTTCCATATTGCTTGCCACCCGGGACAGCATTGGACTAAGAGACTGAAGCTCATCGCTTTCTGATAAGCTAAGTTTTTCTTCGCTTGCCGGTGCTTTCTTTTCTTCTTTGGCACTGAAATCGCTTTCTTTCCTTTTGAAATATGCTCGCCATTCCGGGCTTACTGACTCGGCATCTCTTAAATATTTATAAAAAAGTTCTTCTTCAAAGGCAAAATTCGGTGTAAGCATAATTTATTTAAGCTAAAAATTTATACAAAAAATACAAATATGCTTAATATTTATTTAATTACATAAATAATTTTGTTTTAAAAGCATGGTAGCTTTAAAGCTATAGATAAAAGCTAAAGACATTAAAAGTCATTTTTTATTATTCTTTTGAAAACAGAATTATATTTCTTATTTTTATATTAAGAAAAGATTTTTTTTGTAAATTGTGTGTTTTAATTATTTGCTTATCAATCAAAAGATTAAGAAAGAATTTTTATTTAATGGAAAGCAATAAAGTATGGAAACTCTAAGTGTTTGTATAATAGCAAAAAATGAAGAAAAGTTTTTGCCCGATTGCATTGATTCTATTAAAACTGTGGCAAACGAAATAATTCTTGTCGACACCGGCTCAAGCGACAGAACAGTAGAAATAGCAAAATCATATAATTGCAAAGTATTCAATTTTCCTTGGCAAAATGATTTCTCAAAAGCAAGGAATTTTGCACTCGAAAAAGCTCAATCCGATTGGATTTTAAGCATTGACGCTGACGAGCGATTGCTTAATCCAGATGCTTTGACTTCAAAATTAAAGAAGGTCAAAAAAAATATTGGTGGCTTTTTAATTAACGTTGTATCAGAGGCAACAAGGGCAGATGGAAAATTTGATGTTTACTCAACGAGCTTGCTCCGTTTATTTCGTTCTCAGCCAAAAATTCGTTTTTATGGCATAATACACGAGCAGATTATCGACCCAATTCAAGAGCTTAATTTAAAAATAGAAAATAGCGACATTCAGTTCCTTCACCTTGGATACACGCACGATTTAGAACAGATGAAAAAAAAGCAGTTACGCAATCTTGAACTGCTTGATTTAGCTATAAAAAACAATGAAAAGGATTTAAATTCTTATTATCAAAGGGCAAAAACATATTTAGCTTTAAAGGATTTAAGTAAAGCGGAGAGGGATATTGCCATCGCTATTGAGCTTGCAAGCGACAACAGCACAATCAAGCCGCAGGCGTTAAATTACGGAGCAATAATTTCTTATCAACAAGGAGATTATCAAAAGGCGATTCAAAGAGCAACAGAGTCTTTAAGAATCGTTCCCATACAGAGCTTTGCAAATTTCATTCTCGGTGAAACATATACGGCGCTACGAAAATATGAAGAAGCACTAAATTTCTATCAGAAAATGCATGCAGCTCAGCTTTCGCCAAGTTTGATGTCCCAAATTATTGGTGATTATAATTTACCAATAGAGCAGCTTCATTTTAGATTAGGCAAATCTTATATCGGTTTGAATCAGCATAAACTTGCTAAAAGTGAATTTGAAAAAGGACTTGCCGCAAATCAAAATGATTCAAGTTGCATGGTCGGGCTGGCAAATGTTTTTTACATCTCAAAAAATTATAAAGATGCCTTAGAACTTTTAGAAAAGGCAAGGGCGATTGAGCCGAATAGACCTGAAATAAAAGGCTTTATCAATCAAGTAAGACAAACAATGAAGAGCGATACTGCTTTTGCAGATAAATTTACTGATAAAACAGACGAAAGCGAGCTAAAAATTTCACAAAAAAACCTGGAAAAGATTACAAGAAATGACGTCAAAAAGGATTTGCTTTCGCTTAGTATGATTGTTAAAAATGAAGAAGAAATGCTGCCTGGCTGTTTAGAAAGCGTTAAGGATATAGTTGATGAGATAGTAATAGTTGACACTGGCTCAAGCGATAAAACTAAAGAAATTGCATTGAGCTATGGCGCGAAAGTCTATAATTTTGTATGGAATAAGGATTTTGCTGCTGCAAGAAACGAATCTTTAAAGCACTGCACTTGCGATTGGTTAATTTACCTTGATGCCGATGAACGCATTGAAAAAGAAAGTTCAAAGAAAATAAGGCAGCTTTTGCTTAATGCTCCTTACCATGTTGCTGGATACATCTGCACTATCGAAAGCGAGCATTTGCAACTTACTGGCTCAACTGAAATGCATCGCGGAGGATACCCAAGGATTTTCAGAAATCTCGGCTTCCCAACTATTCGCTTTGAGGGCAGAGTTCACGAGCAGATCGCTCCTTCAATTTTTGAGGCGGGGAAAAGTATAGACTTTTCTGACATCATCATTGAGCATTTGGGCTATAATAAAAGCCGCGAGGAGATGGACAAAAAAATTAGAAGGAACTATGATCTATTAATGCAGCACATTCAAGAGGAGCCATTAAACGCTTATGCCTGGTATCAGCTTGGGCAAACGCTTGGGAATATGAGACTTTATAAGGAAGCTGAAAACGCTATCCGCTTTGCTATTGAATTAGGAGGGATGACGCCATCGGTTTTTGCAAGCGCAAGCTCTACATTATCTCAAATCGTTGGAAATCAAGGGCAGTATGAGGAAGCTCTTTTTTGGGCAGAAAAATCTTTAGAACAAGCGCCAAATCAAGTTTATGCACTCAATCTCAAAGCATATTCCTTAATGCACTTAAATCGTTTCGATGAAGCAGAACTTCTTTTTAACGAGGTATTAAGACGTTTAAGGACAAATAAAGGAGTTCCGCAATCCGGATTCGACATTGTTTTAGATGAAGATATAATATTTACTGGTTTAAATGAAATAAAAAAAAGAAGGGCTAATATATAAAAAGACATTTAAAATTCTGCAAAAAAACCAATTTTCATTTTCAAGCAAGATGCTTGACCTACTGGAAAGATGTAGAACGGGCATCTTTGCCTGTCTACGATTACAAACTTTTTTAAAGGATCAGGTGTTTTTATTTGGGCGAGCAACGGGGATCGAACCCGCGACAACCAGAGCCACAATCTGGTGCTCTACCATCTGAGCTATACCCGCCATGTTTTACAAAATTAATCATTAAATTTCTTTTTTACAAATACTATTTTCCCTTAGCAAAAATATAGTTCAGCAATTTGCCAATACTCAATGAAATTCATTTATTATTTTCATAAGTTCCTCGGCTGACTTTTTTGCTGCATCTGGCTTTGCAATGGATTTAGCAATTTTTCCCATCCAGCTAAGTAATTTTTTATCACTTATCACATTTCGGATAACGGCTTCAAGCTCATCGTTTAAGCTTTCGTCTGGCAGCATAACAGCAGCTTTTTTTTCTTCCAATATAGAAGCATTTAGCTCTTGTTCATTATTCGCAGCTGTTGGCAATGGAATTAGAATTGAAGGTTTTCCAACAACGCAAAGCTCAGTTACTGTTGTTGCGCCAGAGCGGGCGATCACCAAATCGGCAGCAGAATAAGCGGAAGCCATATCATTTATAAATGTAAGTGGGGTTACGTATTCCGGAAGCGATTGAGGGAGTTGATAGTTAGTTCCGGTTTGCCAAAGAAATTGAATCCCGGAATCAGCAAAATTTGGTATAATTTTCTCAATAGCTTGATTAATACTTCTTGCTCCCAAGCTCCCACCAAAAACTAATATAGTCTTTTTCTTTGGCTCAAGATTGAATTTAGCTCGCGCTTCTTCTTGATTTGGTAGCTTTGCCAATGCTTGCCTTATGGGATTGCCAAGATACTTAATTTTTTTCTTAATTGGCTGGGAGAAATATCGCTCGCTTTCCTCAAACGCCGTAAATATAGCAGTGGCTTTTTCGGAAAGCAGTCGATTGGTTTTTCCGGGGAAAACGTTTGATTCCATTAAAATAAGTGGGATTCGCTCTTGGTGCGCTGCAATCCCGGCTGGATAGCTAATATAGGCGCCAGCGCAGACACAGGCGTCTATTTTATGCTTTCTTATAAGGGAGCGGCATTTTAAAATTGAGTTGAATATTTTTACTGGTAAAGTCAGAGTATTCAGTTGAAATATACCATTGAAGCCCCTTACAGGGATTTTATGGAATTGATAGCCAAGCTTTGGGATAACTCGCGATTCAATTTTTTCTCCATTTCCTACAAAAATTGGAACAAGGTGCCCATTTAAAAGGATTTGCAATTCCTCAACAAGCGCTAATGCGGGAAATAAATGCCCGCCAGTTCCTCCAGCCGCAATCAATACTTTTAAGTTTTTTGTTGTATCCATATTATTTTATTTCTTCGATTGTAATTTCAAAAATAAGGGGCCATAGCTTCCCGGTAACAAAAATTCTTTTAGTCTCTTTGTCGAAAGCTATACCATTAAGCACATCAATTCTACGCTCTTTGTCAATATAATCATATAAGCTGCCTAGGTCTATCCAAGCAAGAACTTTGCCATTATTCGGGTCTATTTTTACAATATTATCGCTCATCCAGACGTTTGCCCAAATTTCGCCATTAATATATTCGAGTTCGTTTAAATTGTGGATTGGGCGGTTTCCATCTTGCACGGATAAAGTTCTCAATATTTGAAAATCTTCTGGACTTACAAAGCGTAAATTGTTTGTTCCATCGCTCATTATCAATGAATTTCCATCGAAAGTAAGCCCCCAGCCCTCGCCATAGTAATTAAACGTAGTAATCTCTTTAAATGTTTTAAGGTCATAGACAAGGCAGGTATTGGATTCCCAAGTGAGCAAATAGATTTTATTGCCAACAATCGCAATTCCCTCAGCAAAATAATTTCCGGGTATGCTAATAGATTTTAAAACTTTGTTATGTTCTAAATCTATTTGCTTTAAAGTAGAAAGAAATTTTAATCCGGTGCTTTCAAAAAGCGAGCCGTTATGAAATAAGAATCCTTGTGTAAATGCAGAGCTATCGTGTGGGAAAGTTCTCACAACCTTTGCTTTGTAATGCTTTGTTTTCAAGGCAATCTCCTCTTTTTGGTCTAATTCCGTTTTTTCTTCTTTCTTGCTTTCGTTTTGGGAAAAAGACTTGTTTTCCTTGAAGCTGCTTTCTTTTTGCTCGCTGCTGCAACTTGTTAGAACAAAAGGGAAAATGCAAAGAATTACAATATTATAAATTAAAAAAACAATTCTAATTTTCATAGATTTTTCGTCTCTGCATATATTTTATTAAAAGGAGCTTAAAGAATCTGTGCCAGCAAAATTAAATCGTCAAACAGGCAAGGATGCCTGTCCTACTAAAACGCTATTTCTAAGTAGGACAAGCATCTCTGCTTGACTATAAAAATATAACAACTCAAGTAGTTCAAGCATCTCTGCTTGACTATAAAACTAAGACTCCATAAGGTTTGCAACATATTCAGTAAGCTTGCCAAGACAATAAGTATAGCTGCCGTATTCGTTATCATACCAGCCCATAATCTTTGCGTGAGTAACGGGAATATTTACTTCATTGATATTATTAATTCCAATAGAAGCGAGAACTTCAGGTGGAACTTGTAAAAAGCCAGTTCTTGTATGAATTTCATTTGCCTCAATTACAACTGCGGCTGGAAGGCCAATCAAATCAAGAGAAACATTTTGCCGCTCTGTATAATAGAGCAAATCTTTTTGCGAACCATTAGCAGCAGTTTTGTAAATATTTTTAATATAATCAGCATTAATAAAGGGCATCCCGCTATCGCTTAATCTTGAATTAAAAGTAATATTAAGAGCGATTAGCGAAACGGTGTTAGTGGGAATGCGAATAGAATCAGCCATAAAGCCAAATTTTATTACCTCTGGAATTACTTTTTCCAAGGTTTTAGCCGCCCCTGTTGAAGAAAGAATGATATTATTTAAGACAGATCTATTTTTTCTTAAATCTCCCGTTCCAGTTGAAGGAACTGAATCAAGCACGCTTTGGGTGTTTGTCGCCGCGTGAACCGTGGACATTGAAGCCGTTAGCACATTGTTTGTTTCTTTGTCCTCGAGCAAGGGCATAATCATGTGCGCAAGGCCTGTTGTGGTGCAGCTTGCTGCAGAAATCACGTGATTTTTCTGCGGATTATAGCTCATGTGATTAATACCATAAATAAGGGTGGGAAAGTCGTCAAGATTATCAGACGGTGCGTGCTTTACCTTGAAAGGAGCGCTTGCAATCACTTTTTGCGCCCCGGAAGTCAAATGCCCTAAAATGCTTGGCTTTTGCTCGCTTGAAGGCAAAGTGGGGTCTAAAAACTTGCCAGTGCAATCGACTACGATTTTTACTCCTTCGGCGCCCCAATTTATGTTATGCGGATTTCTTTCTTTGGTCAGCATTTTTACCGGAAAACCGTCTATTGTAAAGCAACCATTATCTCTGTCAGTAATTTCAATGTTGCATCTTTTCCCGTGATAACCGTTCAGAAAACTGCTAAGCGAGCCATAAGAGGAATCGGAAGAGATAGAGTGAATAATGTCATCTAAGCTTTTTCCGACTTCCCGCCCTTGGTTGATTACAATTCCATCAAAAAATCTTGAATAAAGATGATACCATAGCGAGAGCTTGCCAATTCTGCCTAAGCTGTTGATACCTAATAACTTTTTTTCCTTAATAGATATATTCATAAGAAGTCCTCCAAAAAAATACTAATATAACTATAATTCTTGAGTTTTTATAGGATAATTGCCTTCGTAGACAATCCCTTTATTTCCATCAATTGCTATGGGAGTGAAAACCTGATAAACCTTGTTGCTGATTATGCACTTTTTGTCTTTTTCAAAAACAAGCATATCGTTACAATTAACAACGCAGGTCTTGCCGAGCGAGGCTGCTGTAACTGCGGCGTGAGAAGTTGCGCCACCTTTACTTGTTAAAAGTCCTTCGCATCCAAAAATCATTTCTATGTCGTCTGGCACGGTGTCAGGTCTAACTAAAATAGCGTTTTTATCTGGGCTATTTTTCTTTAAATATTCTAAATCTTCTTTATCGAAAACAATCACTCCATTCAGCACCTTATTGCTGATTCCAATTCCAGAGCCGATACGCTTCATTTTCTTTTCCGGGTAGGCAAAATATTCAATGTTATCTCGCTTCAAAATTGCCATATCTCTTGTTTGGAGAATGTATAAGTCCTCCGGCTCTGGTGTTTCAAAAGTAAATTCAATTTCTTGATGACCAAATCCGTGTGTATCAATTAGCTCTTGGGCAATTTCTTTCAATTTAGCATAAATTTTTGGAAATGCGCTTTCCAAAGAAAATTGGCTTTGCTTATAATACATTTTCCTTTGATTTTCACTTATTGGCAAAGTGCTTACCAGACCAGCCACGATATCTTCTCCTTGGCTAAGGAATGAAAAATCGCCTGCTAAATTTATCCCGGCTAAATTACTTTGGCTGTCGTGAGTGAATAGCACTCCCGAGCCAGATTCGTGGTGCAGATTACCGAATATCATTTGCTGGACAATCACCGCGGTTCCCCATTCATTTGCTATTTGCAGATGTTCCCGATACACTTTTGCTCTCGCTGTGTTCCAAGAACTGAATACCGACATAATTGCTTTTTTTATTTGCAAAAAAAGGTTTTCTTCAAAGTGAACGTTATTGTCGACAAGTAATTGTTTATATGTAAAAGCAATTTCGCGCATTATTGCTGGTGAAAAGCCAATTTTTTGCCTCACGCCGTATTTGTTCTTGTAATCTACCATAATTTGGTCAAAATCATTTCGATTTAGCCCGTGAGACATGCCCCATGTTTGAAGCAAACGGCGGTAGCAATCCCAGGAAGTCCAGCCAAAATTATATTGCTTGCTTAAATTCTCAGTTATTTCATCATTAAGTCCGACATTAAGAAAAGTATTCATTGCGCCGGGCATGGAAATTGCAGCCCCAGAGCGAACGCTGAGCAGTAAGGGATTAGCTGGATCTCCATATTTTTTCCCCGTTATCGTTTCTAATTCCGAAATGTGAAGTTTAATCAGATTGTCAATCTCGGTTTCCAAGGAGTTGACTTTTAAAATTGTATCGAAGCGTCTAAAAATTTCTGTTGTAATTACAAAGCCCGGTGGAACTGGGAATTTATTAAGCAGTAAATTTTTTAAGTAGTAGGCTTTTGAACCTAAAAATACTGGATTATCCATAGAGGGAGATTTTTGATACAGGGTGCTTATTATCATTTCTGGATCATATGTCATCATACTTTGTATTTCATCTTCACTTAAATAACGCACCATTTTGCGAAGATTAATAAGTATTCTCCCAATAAAATTATCTAAGGATTGAATTAAAAAAGCAGAGGAAAGAAGCTCCCGATAAAAGATTTCTGATTTTTGGAGGATTTGCTTTTTGGTGATTTGCTGCTCGCTCTCGTCAATGTATTGAGGCACAATGACTTTTAATAATTGCTCGTAAGGTCTAATAAAATACTTATTTATAATTTCTTTTATGCTAACCTCCATAAATTGGAAGATATTAAGATATTGATTGATCGTAAAACTTCTGGAGGTTAAGCTATATTGGAACATTTTTAAATTTGAATTAAAGCCTTGATCTGAAATTCCGTCGAGCTGCAAACCTTCTAAAACTAATTGAATTACAATAGAGATGTCTTTCAAAGTTTTTGCAGTAAAATAATCAGTTTTAACATTGTTTATAATATTGCTCACCAAAGTAGAGGCAATTAGCTCAAGTCGAAAAGTAAGTCCCAGTGCTTCAAATTTTATTTCCTTATACTGCCCATACATAGAGGGAATGCCAAAAGCAACGTGCCTTTTATAATAAATACTTTCCCAGCCCTCGCTGATTTTGGGGTCGAAAATAATGTCGTTTAGGCGCACCATAAAAGAAAAAATCAGCTTCAATGCTTCTATGTCGTTTTTTTCTTCTAAATGTTTTTCAAGTGTTTCTATGTCTTGATTTTCAAAAAAATTGTATCTTCTAATAATTTGCCCAATATCGGTGGCGTCAAAAAGATATTTTTCTTTAAGCAGCTGGTATAGTTCTATTATCAAATGAACTCTTTGTAAGTCATTATTATTATAATGCTTGGCTTTGCCAATAAGCTCAGAAATATCCTTTAAATCTTTTTCTATAAGCTCATCTAAAGAGCATACGCAAAGCTCGCACAGTTGATTTAAAACGAAATTTACACCGTTAACCCAAATGCCATTTTCATCTATTGACTCAAAAACATTTTCCGGCACTATATTTTTTAATCTTTCCTTATCTAAATCGAACCAAAATTTAATGATTTCAACTGTTATTTGAATGTGAGAATTATTTCCCTCGGTATGGATTTGCTTGCGTAAAAAGTGAATTAATTTATCATTTCTATGCGAGATTTCATCTATTTTTGTAGTTACATCACGAAGAACTCCTTCTGCACCAATTTCATTAAAATAAACCGGAAAAATTCTTGTAAGCTGCTTGATTTGTTTATAGATAGGAGAAATTTTTGAATTAAGCAGTTTTGTAACATCTTTTTGAAATAAGTCAGTATCAAAAATAAATATTCCGCCTATCCTTAAATTAATAATTAGAGCAGAAAGTAACTTTTCCATTGTTTCTGGATCGTGTTCAATTAATTCTAACCAAACTCTAATATTTTTTATGTGATTTGGATTTATTTTTAGCACCCAATCGTTAGTCAAATAACTAAGTCCGGGCGAGACGAAGCCAAAGCTTATTGTCTTATTTTCATAGTAGTTAATTAATTTTTTATTATGTGTATTTATTATTTCCTTGCCTAATGCTAAAATGGAATCTAAAATAAAACTTATGTGGCTTTCTTTAAAATCGGCAAAAAGATAAAACAGCTCGTCTATAGCTTCAATGCACTGAGCTTCGTCTAACTCGTTGCTAATTCTTTTGATTATACGATTTAGATCAGCTAATAAATAGTTGCGATGATAAATCACGCCCGGCAAATGCAGCAGATAGAAAATGAAGGAAAACTGCTCGGTTACCTTTTCAAAGTCATTGGTCTTTTTTCTTAGAGCGTCAATAATATCTGAGAAAGTAAAAACTACGTTGCACAGTTCTTTCCAGTTGCTTGCCTTTTCAAGTTCTTCGTAATAGCGTGAAAAAAATTCTTTTCCCAGTGGTTTTATTTCTTCGGTATAATCTTTTGACATTTTGGGTTTTACCCCATCATACCAGTTTTCTATGTCGGTCGAGTCTTCCCAAAATCTAAGATTTTCCTTAACAAGCTTCTGCATAAATTGAAAAGTGCCTTTGCCAACGCTTTCCGATGCCGCAGCGTTCTCCAAACTCTTTTTGAAGTATCCGATATTGCTTAAATATCCAAAATAATTATCTTGGAATCTTTTGTCTAATATATCAACATATTTATGAAGCAAGGAATCGAAGGGAGCTATGTCATTAAAATTTTTATTAAAAAAATCCAAATATACAAATACCAAATGCTTTGCAAGGTCATCGGACAATTTTTCACTTAATAAACTGTTGAAAATATCAAGCAAAATTGATATAGCTCTTTCTTTTTCTTCTATTTCCTTATAGACCCAAAAATCGCCAATAGACACGTTAATAATAAGTTCAATTACTTCCTTTCTATTGGAGTAGGGGTGATGGAACTCGGTAAAAAAATCCTTCATTCTTTTGTGAATACCCCAGTATTTTTCAGAAAGAGAAAGGAACCACAAATGCTCATCTGGGATTTTAAATTCTACGTTTTTAGTTTTAGATAAATTTACTTCTAAAGCTTGGGATTTTATAATTTCACTCATATTTTCGATAAAAAATTAATTAAATCAATAATTCTCGCAGAATATCCGCTTTCATTGTCATACCAGGCGATGATTTGAATCATATTGCCGAGCAATACTTTGGTGCAAAGCGAATCGTAAATTGCTGAATGGCAATTATTTGTTATGTCGCTGCTAACAAGCGGGACGCTGCTATATTCCAAGCAACCCTTTAAATCGTTTTGCGAATAGTGAAGAAAAGCAGCGTTAACGTCTTCCACAGTTACATCGCAATTCAACTCTGCGCTCAGCTCAACATAAGAGCAATCCGGAACAGGCACCCGCGTTGCAAAGCCATCAAAACTATCTTTCAGCTCTGGGAATATGATTTTAGTAGTTTCCACAGCGCTTGTGCTTGTAGGAATAATATTTGCAAAGGCGGAGCGGGCGCGCCGAAAGTCTTTATGAAAGCCATCTTGGAGATTTTGATTATTTGTAAAAGGATGGACTGTGTTCATAAAACAGCGTTTTATTCCGAATTGATTTTTCAAGACTTGCAGCATAACGCAAACACAATTAGTTGTGCAAGAGCCATTAGAAATAATGAGATCCGAGGGCAATAGATCCAAATGATTCACCCCAAATACCACCGTTTTATCCACAGAATTATCTTTCGATGGACAGCTAAGAATTACTTTCTTTACGCCGCTTTTAAAATGCCCTTCCAATTCTTTTTTTATTTTAAATTTTCCGCTTGATTCGACCGCAATATCGACTTCGTTATTCCAATTTATTTCAGCCGGAGTTTCATTATTGCTAACTAAAATATTTTGATCATTCAAATAAATGTAGTTTTTATTATGCTTTATCGAATGCTCAAATTGTCCGTGAATGCTGTCATATTTCATTAAATGAGCCAATAACTCAATTGGCATTTTATCGTTTATATGAACGACTTTAATATTTGGACTTAAAGAAGCTAAACGAAAAACTAATTTGCCGATCCGACCAAAACCATTTATTCCTATTCTAATTGCCATTTCTGTTGAATGATTTTTGTAAAGTAATTATTCGTAAAAGGAATTTCCCTTCTCTTGCCTTTATTCCTTTTCAAATGAAAACAAGCTAAGCATAATTATATTTTGTTTAAAATTATATTTTGCTTAAAAACTATATTCAAAATTACTAAAATTCTGCAAGATTTTCTTATAAATTATGCTTACTCTTTGAAATAAAGCAAATACAAATTTTAAAAAAGGAATTTGCTTTTAATTGTAAAACTTTTTATTTTTTATTTTGGAATAAAGCGTAAAAATCGTAATTTTATAAGATTAACTTTGGTAAATTTTGGGGTTAATGAAAAGTTTTTTGAAATAAGGAGATAAAATGAAGAAAAATATTATATTTTTAGCAGTTATATGTTTTTTTGTTTTTAACTATTTTGCTAATTCTCAACAAATCATTAAAGTAGAAAAGGCTGAGCAAAAGGGAACTGCTTCTGTCAATAAAGAAATTAAGTCAATTGAGGCAATTCCGCTTCCAGCAACGCAAATAAAACCGAATTACTATAAACCAAGATTTCTAAAAAATAAAATGGAAATCCTTAACTACATTCAAGAAAACGAATTAATTGAAAGCATTTCCGGAAAAACAATTTTGCAGGACAATGAATATTCTGCCTACATAATCGACACCCGAGATGAATCTTTAAGCTATCTTTCCCCAGCCTTTACAATTTCAGAGACCGCTAAAGAAGCGATTGGAGAAGCCCCGCTTTGGCTCGAAGACCAATTATTGTATAAGTTTAGACTATTAGCCACAAGAAATCTTGACGTCGATTATGCCCAGCTCATTCTTGATGCTCCGATTGAGCAAAAAGATGAAGTTGCTTTTGTTATTGCCTATATGTCCTTGCAATCGCTTAGCGATTCAAGGTTTTTGTCCGATAAGGAAATGATTTTAAGAAACGCGGCACACATATATAAGGTTGACGATTCGCTCCAATACGTTGAAAAAGTTGAGTATGGCTCTTTCGAAGCAAGGGATTATTACACAACAACAAAATATCGCATTTTTGACCCAAGCCTTAACGACACAATTTGGTCCGAAGTCCCAAAGGAAATTTATTATTTTTACGTTGTTCACCCAAAATTAGACCAAGAAGGAGTTTACGCTAAAGACAATGTAAACAGCAAAGAACAAAGAACTTATGGTTATGAGTGGAGGCATTACATTTGGAGCAACCCTGACCCAAATTACAATTATCAACCAGTAAACGTTAAGACCTCCAAAGGTAGCGTGGATTCAATCCCGCGTTTTGGCGAGCTAATGCAGCAGCCGAAAATCCTTTGGGATAGAAGAAGGACATATTTCCCCTTTGGCAGACCCTTTTTGCCCTCCAATCACGCATTAGATATGATTGGGAATTGGGGATCGCTTGCCTTGCCGGTAGATGTAACTTTGCCGCGTAGTTTTCAGCCAAACCAGATTTTGATGAAGCACGATGGAATGTGCAACGAAGACGCATTTTTAATGGCAGGCGCTTGCAGAACTGCTCTTATACCTCTGATTTACCTTGGAACTTGGAGTATGGACCACGTTTTTGGCGCTATTTATGACGAGGGCTGGAATCATTTTGAGTTCTTCCGCGGCGGTCTTGCCCCAAGCGGGAATTCAGCTTATGGTATTACAAATATGATGGAAGGCGGCAGCTATGGCTGGGACGATGCCTTAGTTGAGGGTTTTCGTCCTGATGGCTATCCAATTAATTTAATAGAAAATTATGCTGAAACCTGCACTTTCAATGTAAGCGTAACCGATACGCTTGGCAATCCAATCGAAGGAGCAAAACTCATAATTTATGCTGCACCAAGTGCTTACAGTAGTAATCCAGATCAAGCTGGCACAATTTGGACAGATTTTAATGGAAAAGTTACTTTTTTAGCTGGTGAAAAAAAGCAGTATTTAGTTCAAATTTACCATCCAAAATATGGCTGGGCGCCCCAAGATTCCACAAAGGCATTTTACTTAACAAACTTTAACAGCACTGCAAATGCTGTTTATAACGTAACAATTCCATATTTTAACGTAAAAATAGCTGAATACAGTCCAGAACTTTTAACTTTACCCGAGACGGCGGAATATGGAGTTAATTTGCAATGGAGCGCACGCGATATTTTAACTGCTGAAAATAAAAGAGATGGCCAAAGAAGTAGATTCTACAAGTGGAACGATGAAAATACTGGTGAAGTATCTTTCTTTCTATGCGACAGCGTAAATTTTGAAAAGTTTAAGAAAAAAGAAGAATTTTCAGCTTATTCTTATGAGCATCTTAGCGTTGGGGGCGACCTCCAAATAGCTTTGCCAGGCTCGGGAAAATGGTTCGCTGTATTTTCAAATCACAATTTCACAAGCTATTATCAGTTTGTTGAATCAAAAATTGAACTAATTAAAGATTTCAAAATTAGCGTTAAAGAAAATAGTTTAAGCGAAATTCCGCAACTTTTAATAACTCCTAATCCGGCAAGCGATTACATATCTATAAAACATAATTTAGAAAACAATGCAGCCGCAGATTTGAAAATATTGAACAGCATCGGTGAAGTAGTTTTTGAAAGCAAATTCGAGAGCAGCAGTCCCTTCATTTTAGATGCAAAACAATTCCCATCTGGCATTTACTACTGCATTTTAAAAAGCGCTCAGAGAAACTTATCACAAAAATTTATTATCACAAAATAAATTTTGAAAAGTTAGGCTGCGCCATTCTTTCAAATGGACTCCACTTTTGAGGTGGAGTCCATCTGAAAAATCAAGTAATCCTAAAATCCTTTTAATCACGGTTCAAAAAGATCACCTCAATATTACAAAACTTTTCGTTATTCTGTCTGCTTGATTTATGAAGGAGCAATGATATAAGCCATTTGGGAAATCTGCTGTTGAAATTGTGATTTTGCTATTTCCTATTATTTTGGCTTGCTCAATCCGTTTTACTTCCATTCCGAGAGAATTAAAAATAGAGATTGAGTATATACTTTGATTTTCTGGAATGGAAAGAGTTATTTCATTTTGAGCGGGATTGGGGAAGATTTGGAAATCCTTGCTAACGCTTTCTTTCCTTTCTTCTACTTCAGTTTTAGTTGAATCTGGGTCGAAAACGTAAATGCCATAACTTTCCAAGACAATACCTTGAGCTGGTATCCAGATTTTTCCGTCATTGTCGATTTCCATCAACGATTTATAGCACCAATCAGTTCCAGTTGTGTCAAATTTAGGTGTTTCGTAAGCACTTATAACTCCAGCTGTGTCAATTTTATACAAATAACAGGAATAATGACCAGTTATCCAAATATTATCCAAGCTATCTATTCGCATCCAATACAAATGCCCAACACCTGTTTTTCTAATTTCTACTTCTATATCTCGCAACCTTCTGTCAACAGTCAAAGTATCACCATCATATTTAAATAGAAATAAAAGATTATTCGTAGCAAAAAAATTCCCTTTTGAATCCATCACTAAGTCTGAAAAACTGCCATAACCTTTCCAAGCATCAATAGTGGTAAACTTTTTTTCAACCACATCATCTTTGATGATATAACAAGAATCTCCATAAACATACCAAACCCGATTTTGATCGTCAAAAACGAAATTACATTTTGAAACAAACATATAAAATGTCGATGAAATTAAGACTGACTCAATTCCACTGCCGGTATGCTTACAAAGCATTGAATACGTTTGTAAAGTAGTGTCAGTGTCTTGTAGAACTGAAATTAAATAAAACCAAATATTACCCGCTTTGTCTTCTTTAATTTTTCTAATGGTTCTGTTGGCACCCCGCCTTATTTTACAAGTTTTATTTAGTTCTTTAACAAAAATATCACTATATATATACGCTGTATCTGGAGTAAATTGTATTATACAATCTCCACAACTAAACCAGCAATTCTCTTTAGAATCATAAAATAAATTAAGAATATCTGATTTTTTATACAAGTTATACAAAGTATCATTTTTAAGTCCCTTCCAAAAATCTTGCTTTAAAATATGATAAAATTCTTTTTTACTTTTATCATATATCAGAAGAATAGAATCAGACCTTGCTCTTAAAAAAATAACGGAATCGCCTTTTATTAATAGCTCCTCTATATTTAATTTCCCGTAGTCTTGATAAATATTGTCATATTGCATAATACTATCTTTATACATTAACTCCCAGCTTTGAGGAAAAAGGTTATATGACAAGAATATTAAAAAAAAGAAAACTAATTTTTTCATAGTGTTACCTTTAGCTTAGTGGTATATAAGTTGTATACTCATTAATCATTAATTATTTTCAACTTTTTTGTTTTTTATGTGAAATACAAATGGGCAGGTTTTTTCTCAAAAAACCTTTTTTAGTATTCGCAATTTGTGTGGCAAGGCCATTTGCAAGGGGGACCTACCAAGCTGCTACCTACTCTTATTATTACATATTCTTGCAAACTCACATCCCAACAAATTGTAACAGTTTCACTACAGCTTCTTACTTTATCATCACATTTATTCATTGACTCGACAATGGTTGTGGTTCCGTCTTTGTTAAGCCTTGTATAGGTGTACCATCCGTTATAGCAGATAGCATCATACATTCTAATAAGACACATTAGCCCATTTGGGCAGTTAGGAATTTCTGCAAACCCAGCCCAATTACGTATTGTTGAGTCTGTTGCAATTTGGATCAAAATTTTATCAGTTATATTTTGCATGTTTAACTCAAAAGTCAAGCCTGTGCATAAAGGAGGATCGTAAACTACACTGATTTCAGAAATGGCGATGCAATGGTATCCATTATTAATACCATAGCAATAGATATATTCATAAGTGCAACCATTATATGTAATGGTTTCTCTCGCTGATTCAGTCCATCCGGGTGGGCATGCTCTAACGTTAGTAAATAAAATTACTAACAATGCTAGTAAAAAAAATGCTTTTTTCATAACAAAAAACCTCGTAAATTTTTAATACAAATAGTTAACTGTTTACCCCAGCTTTTTTTAAAAGATTGATAAGGGGTTTACTTTTAATTTTCCTTTTTTCATGATTATTATAACTTTTGCAACATAATAAATAAAAATAAAATATGCAAGGGAAAAAATAAAATATTTATAGGAAGCCTACCTCCTTCCTAAAACTCAAATGGGAAGGAGTTCAAGATCTGCCACAGCTTGAAGGTGTAGCACATCTCTTTTTTTCTACAATACATTCCCTACGTTTTAATCTACGCTTTTTCAAGAGCTTTCACATAAATTTCGATTTTCATTTTTTTTTGCAATATTTTTCAATTAAATTGCTTTTTTGATTTTTATTATAGTATGATTAATATTTAAGGAAAAACGATGAGCATAAACTACAAAGTGCATTTTCAAAGACTTAACGCATCGATTGTCGCTTTTAGAAAAGCAATTATTTTTGTTAGTTTAATTATTTTTTCTGCAAATTTACTAAATGCAAAAGAGCCTTTTACTTTTACAGATATAATGAAATTCAACGCTTTGCGGCTCCCTGAAATTAGTGATGATGGGAAATTTCTTAGCTATGTTTTGCGTCCCGAGCGTGGCGACCCAAAAATCATTATTCAGCCAACCGATGCCGATACCTCAATCAGTTTTGAGCAAGCTGCCTCTTGCAAGATTTCTAAAAACTCCGTTTGGGCGGCGATTGTTTCCGTTCCTAAGGCTTTGGAAATTGAGAACTTAGAAAAAGGTAAAGAGCGTCCAAAAAACGCAATGATTCTTTATAATTTTGAGCAAGCAAAAGAAAATAGAATAGAAAGCGTGCAAAAATTTGATTTTTCTAATGATTCTAAATGGCTGGCGTATAAGTTATATCAAGATGAAAGCTCGAAATCCAAAGATAAAAATAAAAAAATTACCGGCTCAGACTTGATTTTAAGACATTTAGAAAGCGAAGCCGAGCTAACATTTAGGTTTACTACTGAATTTAGTTTCGATAGCTTATCAAATTATCTCGTGTTTGCAAGAGAGGATTTGGGAGGAGAAAAGAACGGTCTGTATTATATTGATTTAAAAGGGAATTTGAGTTTTCCGATGCAAATATTTACTGAAAAAAACTCGCATTACTCCTCGCTTGCCTGGTATGAAAATGACCAGCTGCTCTCCTTTATTGTGGCAAAAGAAGACAAAGAAGCAAAGCCCGATTCTTGCTCTGTTTTTATTTGGAAATCTGCTGACAAAACGCTTGACACCGTGCTTTTATCTGAAAACAGCCCAAAAGATTGGTTTATTCCTTTTAAAAATCAAATGAAATGGACGCAAAATGGAGAACGCTTGTTTTTTGGTCTTAAGCCATATATAGACACAGTTCCAAAGGAGGAGAAAGTTACTTTTACAGAATCCACTTTTTACGACATAGACTCCATTTTAAAAAAGCGAGAAATTGACATTTGGCACTCAAACGACCCAAGGATTAAGCCGCATCAAAAAATTTGGTGGAAAGAAAACAAAGACAGGACTTTTCTTTGCGTTTATCACTTCGATACAAAGCAGTTTATTCAATTAGCAGATATTGATTTGCCCCAAGTTCTCTTTGCTGAAAATCCTAATTTTCTTATCGCTTATGACGACACACCTTACTTGCGTGAAATCACTTTCAATGGCTGGTTTCACGATTTATATATAGTCAATGTTAATAATGGAGAAAGAAAAATAATTCAAAAGAGAATGGAAGAGGGCGCCGCCCTTTCTCCGTTTGGACAATATGTTGCTTTCTTTAAAAATAAGGTTTGGTATCTTTACGACACAAGGCGGGACAGCACTTTCGACATAACAAGCAAAATTAACGTAGATTTCTATCAAGAAGATTGGGATATTCCATCGGAGCCGCGAAGCTATGGAATTGGAGGATGGCTTAAAAATGACGATGCTATCTTGCTTTACGATAAATATGATATTTGGAAAGTTTTCACATCAAGAGGAAATGCGACAATAAATCTAACCGCTGCAGAAGGCAGAATAAGTGAAACAAGTTACCGAATTAGAAATCTTGACAGGGATAAAAGATGGTTCACTTCTCTTGAATACGTTTATTTAACCGGGTTTAATCATAAAACAAAGGAAACTGCAATTTTTAACTGCAATCTGCAAATTCTCGGCACTTCAAGAATTTTAGACGAAGGGAAAAAATTGAACTTGATTAGGAAAGCAAAAAACGCAGATAGAATTCTTTATACTCGCGAAAGTTACGATGAATTTCCAAATATTTGGCTTACAGATTCAGCTTTTTCATTTAAGAAAAAATTAACTGATGCGAATCCCCAAATGGCGGATTTCAACTGGGGACGCGCCGAATTAGTGGATTGGACAATAAAGTCTGGCGATACTTTGCAAGGAATAGTAATTAAGCCAGAGGATTTTAATCCAAAAAAACGATACCCCGTAGTAATCTATTTTTATGAGCAAATGTCCGATGGACTGCACTCTTTCAATCAACCCTACACTGGACATAATTGGTGCTTCCCGCAATATGTCTCCGATGGCTATGTCGTCTTTAAGCCAGACGTTAAATATACCACCGGTTTTCCGGGCGAGTCCGCTTTAGAATCAGTAAACAAAGGGGTTCAAAAGCTAATTTCGTTAGGCATTGCCGATTCAAACGCGATTGGGATTTGGGGGCATTCTTGGAGTGGTTACCAAGCTGCGTATATGATAACTCAAACCGATTTATACGCTGCTGCAATTGCTGGCTGTCCTGTTGGAAATATGACAAGTGCTTACAGCGGAATAAGGCACGAGTCTGGGCTTGCGCGTCAATTCCAATATGAAAAGCAGCAAAGTAGGATTGGCGGCAGTATTTTCGATTCATTGGAGAATTACATTAAGAATTCGCCAATTTTTTATGCACAAAAAGCGCGCACTCCCTTTTTAATAATGTTCGGCGATAAAGATCCGAAAGTCCCTTGGGAGCAAGGAATAGAGCTTTATCTTGCATTTCGCCGTGCTTTCAAAAACGTTGTATTCCTCGAATACCGCAACGAAGCCCATTGGCCCGAGCGTTATCCAAATCGATTGGATTATGCAATAAAAATTAAAGAATTTTTTGATACATATTTAAAGAAAACGCCAGCCCCAGATTGGATTATCCGAGGCGTTGAATATGATGGGAGATAAATGCCAATTAATCAAGAAAATCAAGGTTCTAATGGACTTGCCATTTCTTTTATTAAGGAGTAGCGAAGCCCGAGAACAAAAGAAATGCCATTTAGATGCCAATCGAAATTTTTGGAAAGACTTTGTAACTGTTGAGAGTAAGCAAGGGTTTGCGTGAAAAACATATTCCTTGCTACTTTTAAATAATGCTCAAGTGAAAAGGAAAGTCCAAAGCTTTGTTTTCTTAAATCTTTGCTTTCTCCTTTGCCCAAAATGCGTGTTCGAGTTGTTTTTCCGTCAATAAGAAAAACGGAATTTTCTGGCTCCATAATTTCTTCATAGTTAAGAAATTCATTGCTAAAAAAAGCAGAAAATATTTCCGCATTCAATTTTAATGGTCCATTAATCAGTTCTGGAAATATTTCGTAACTTATGCCAGCTGAAAGGGAATAGATATCGAAAGAATAGTCGAAATGTTCCTTTGTAATTACTTTTTTTAATTCAGAAAAATCTTCATCGCGGGTAAAGAAATAATTATCAGCTTGAAAAAGCGCTTTACTTTTATTGAAGGCAAAAGCCAAGCTTGATTGCAATTTCTTTGTTAAGGCATAGCTTGCGTTAAAATGTATTAGGGGGAAAAGTTGATTTTTCGTATTAAAATTGGAGGATTTTTCGTCAGTAAAAAGATGCTCGTAATCAATGGAATGGAAATCAACTGCGGCGCCAGTTTTTAGCTCAATAGAAAATATTTCGCGATGGTGCAAATAAAACTCTTCTGCAATGCAAGAGTTAAACAGCACAAAAAGCATTGTTAAAGCAAAAGCGAGTTTTTTCATTATTTTTAAATTTCATTAAGAAATCTTTTTGCTTTGACATCGGTGGCAGCCAGCCACCGATGACTTTAAAGCTAAAACTATAATTATAACTAAAACTATAAATATAACTATGGCTGATAGTGAATATATCTTGAACGGGTTAAGTTCCCGGATTTAACAACGTAAATATATCTGCCCGCTGTTAAATTTGAGGGGGTGAAAGTGAAGTTATGCTCAGCTTTCGGTAAATTGCCCTCGTGCACTGTTGAAATTAAATTCCCGTTCAAATCATACACTTTTATCGAAACGTCCTTATCTTCTGTCAAAGCTATTGGGATTGTGATTGAGTTTTGGAATGGATTTGGGTATGCGGGGCTTAATTGAATATTATTGAAATAGATGCAATTTTCTGGCTGTCTGTTTTGCTGTCTGAGTCTTCTTCCGTTTCCTTCTTTTTGCCCATTCCAATTCTGGTTGTTTCGATTTATGCAGCTGCCGTCTCTAAGTCTAAGTCTTTTTTGTGTAGAGTCGCAGATCCCACGCTTTTTTCCGTAGCCATTTCCTTGCCCAAGTCCGGGAGAATTATTCCAGTTCTTGTTGCGCTGCTGTGAAATTGCATCAGTTGGCAATGCAATGATTAGTGCTATAAGCAAGCTTGTGCTTAAAAATATTATTTTTTTCATTGTTTTTCCTTTACAGATAAGTTTTACAAATAATTAACCTATACTTAAAAGTTGCAATATATGTGCCAAGAAAGTGGAATGCTCTCCAAACCCGCTCTGGCTGTGTATTAACGAAAATGTCTCAATATAAGTAAACGACAATATTGTCGAATATGCTTACTAATAAAACAAAAATGTCGAATTATTATTATAAAAAAGCAAATTTTCCAAACGCGATCAGAGTTCCCAATTTCCTTTGTCCGGGTGGCTAAGATAAAGCTTTGCATCTCCTACACGCGAGAAAATGGTTCTGGAAATTGTTCCTCCTAAGTCTTCAGCTAATATTTTCACTCCTTTTTTTAGTAGTGTAGCTTTCACAGCAACTGCGTTTCTTTGCCCGATACCAAAATAATCACCTAGATCGACATTAGTTTTCGCGCCCCCTGCAAGTTTAGCAACTATACTTGCGTTGGTGCAGCCCTGCTCATGCATTTTTTCTAACATTATATTAACAGCAGTATCGGCAAAATACCCGGGCATACTATTAGCTTTTGCCGCATCAGTAGAAGAAGATGGAAGAACGACGTGAGACATACCAATCACCTGCTTGCTTGGACAATACAAGGCAAGCCCAATGCAAGAGCCGAGTGCAAAGATTTTTAAAATTCTATCTCTTTCATTTGTAACGTCAAAGGCGCCCATACCTAAAATGCTTTGGTTTGTTCTTGCTTGTCTATCCAATTCATTTGAAGGCAAGGTCCTTGGCAAAGAGGTCTTTTTAAGATGGCTAAGGTCTTGCGTGGCTGCTATTCTAATTTTAGTCCAAAGCTGAACAAAGAGAGTGGGCAATGCTTTGGCGCCACCCGAGGGTTTGGGTAAAAAGTCTACAGCCCCTAATTCAAATGCTTCTTTTGTAATCCTTGAATCTTTTTGAGTTAGCGCACTTAGAACGATTGTTGGAATTGGATTGATTGGCATTAGCTTATGAAGGAATTGTATGCCGTTCATTCGCGGCATTTCCATATCTAAAACTATTACATCGGGCTGAATGCGTGGAATTTGATTTAGTGCTAATTGTCCATCGGTGGCTGTTCCTACTACTTCTATACCAGGATCTCTAGATAGACCTTTTGCTAATATGTCAAGCACTAAAACTTGATCGTCTACTATTAATACTTTAATTTTCCTTTTTGCCATAGATTATTTTTACTTTATTTTATACTGCCAGCAATTTATTATAATTTGCTAACTTAACAAATTACATTTTACAAATATACTTATTTTATGCTAAATAAAGAAAATCTTGAATACTACTATAAAGAAATCAAAGAAATTTTTAGGGCAGACGGGCTTAACTTCAAAAATGTAATAAAGTTACATTCATTTTTAAAAGAAATAATAGTATTATTGACAAAAGAAGAAGAGCAAATTTTTCCTTCTCATTTTGCGCGCTTGGTTTTTGTGATTGATAAACATAGCATTGGCTCAAAACTTGCTTCACTTCTTAGACAAACATTTTATTTTTCAAAAAACTTGAAAAAAAAGAGAGAAGAGCAACTTGAACCCATTGCCTTGCTTAATGTTAAAGTCATTGTCAATTTATGCTATTTTTTTTCAAAGCATAAGCCAGACGCAGAAATACAAGCAATTTGCAAAAAATATGATGATGGACATTTGCACATTGCCAAAAAAGAAAAAAACAGAATTAATATTTTTAATGCCTCAATAAGGAGAAAAATTAGCTCTGAAAAAAGCATTGGATTTGATTTTCTTTCCGAGGAATTTGGGAGCTTCCAACTTTATTTGAATAGCAAGTTTTACTATTTGTCGAAAATTACAAAAAAAGGAAATCTTTTAAATTTAATTGGAGTTATAAAAGCAGAAAAATCCAAAACTGCATACTTTACTGACCCAAACTCAATAATTGTTTTGGAGCCAGATATCTTGCTCGACATAACGGAAATTGCGGAATCAGTAGATTTTAATTTTTCATTTCAAATAAGTTTTTTCATTAAGCTATTTAGTAAAAAGGACTTATCCAAGGAATTATTGCTTGGCAGCCTTATCAATTCTCTTTTTGATGAATTGCTTTTAAATAAAAACGCAGATTTTGAAAGCGCTTACAATGAAGCACTAAAAGTGAAGCCGCTCTCCTTTTTTGCTATTGCTTTGCAAAGCAAGAATAACGCATCTTATTTAAAAGAAAAAACACAGAATCAGTTTGAAATTTTAAAAAAGCAGATTAATAAATTTAATCTAACTAAATTTTACATTGAGCCAAGCTTTGTTTCTCCAATTTTTGGAATACAAGGGCGATTGGATTTGCTTATCGAAGACGCAGAAGATGGGCATAGAAAAGATCTTGTTGAACTCAAATCGGGCAAAGCTCCGCGAAAAGAAATCTTTTATAAAAATGAAGATGGAAAAATGGTTTCGACTGGCTGCTGGAGTAACCACATTACACAAGCCACTGGATATAATTTGCTATTAGATTCAATTGACGTGAAAAGAGCGGGTTCTTCCTTAATTCTATATTCTTCCGACCTTGACGCTCCATTGAGAAACGTTCCAAATCACTTTTTTTTGAAGCAAGATTTTTTGAAAATAAGAAATTTACTCATTCATCATTATGAACTTTTAGAAACTGAGCTTCCTCTGTTTTTTGATAGAAAATTTGTCCAAAGTGAAAATATACCCAAATATACAAGGGAAGCGTATTTTGAGCTGCTAAATCGTTATGAAAATTCTAATGAAACATTAAAAGAGTATTTATTTGAATTTACTACTTTTATTTCAAAAGAAATCAAAATTGGAAAACTCGGCAAAGATGCAGGGTCAAGCAATCATTCCGCGCCTTGGGAAAGCTCAATCGAAGAGAAGCGTTTGAATAATAGCTTGCTCGCCAATTTGAAGTTAAATAGAGAATTATCGAATTTTGACCAACTACACCTGACTTTCAATATCGAGGGCGAGGAAGGAAATAATTCGATTTTCAGAAAGGGAGATTTAGTAGTTCTCTACAAAGAATACGGCAAAGCTGAAGCTAACCCAAATATACAGCAGCTTTTCAAATCCTCCATTAGATTTATTGATAATCGCCAGCTTGCTATCAGTTTGAGAAATAAGCACATACCAGCAGATTTTTTTGAAGAAGATGCCACTTTTATTTTGGAAGGCGATTCAATGGAATCTGCTGCAAAAGCGCTTTATTCCTCCGTTTTCGAACTTTTAAGTGCAAGTGAAGAAAAGCAGCAGCTTCTTCTTGGTGAAAGCCAGCCACAATTTGGCGAAATAGAAAAGGATTTATTTCCAAACTTATATAAAAATCAAAGGGATATAATTGCAAAAGCTATTGCAGCGCGGGATTACTATCTAATCCAAGGACCGCCCGGAACGGGAAAAACCTCCGTTATTTTAAAGAATATCGTAAACCATTTATTCCATAATTCCGCTGACAATATACTTTTACTTGCATATACAAATAGAGCGGTTGATGAGATTTGCACCCAGCTAAAAAAGATTGACGAAAATTTTCCATTCTTGCGTCTTGGCTATAAAGATAATTCCAATCATCTCGATAGAAGCATATCTTTCATTGCTGAATCAATGGATTTACGCGAGCTTTTTTTGCTTATAAAAAACACGAGGGTATTCGTTTCAACGGTTTCTTCCGCTCTTTCAAATTGCGAGGTCTTTCAAATAAAAAAATTTAATATAGCAATCACTGACGAGGCTTCTCAGATCTTGGAGCCGCATTTAATCGGATTGCTTTGCAGAGTCGAGCGCTTTATAATGATTGGGGACGAAAAGCAGCTGCCAGCCGTAGTTTTGCAAAATAGAAATAATTGTGAGGCAAAGTCTGAATTACTAAAAAATATTGAGCTTCACAATCTTTCCGATTCACTTTTTGAACGCCTTTTAAAAATTGCAAAAAGCAAAAAATGGAGTTGCTACGATTTAATAAATCGCCAAGCACGTATGCACAAAGATATTCAAGAGCTTACGAACTTTTTATTTTATAATAATCAAATTAAACTTTGGCGTGAAAATCCAGCTCTTTCAAAAAGCAATACTTTCTTTTCTAAAAACTCTGAAAATTTTCTGGAAAGCCAGCTGTCGAGTTCAAGATTGATTTTTATTAATACAAAAACCGAGAACAGAGCAAAAGCAAACAACGCAGAAGCAAGGCTCATTATTGAAATAATTGATTTAATTAAAACGAAGCTCGGAGCGGATTTTAAGGAGAAAAGCATCGGAGTAGTCTGTATGTTTCGCGCTCAGGTTTCTAATGTGCTAAAAATGCTCAATCAAGATTTAAAGGAAAATATTTTAATTGATACTGTTGAGCGTTTTCAGGGGAGCGAAAGGGATTTTATTATTATTTCAAGTGCCGTCCATAATTCTCATTACATTCAATTTGTCCAATCTGTTGTGGATATTGACGGCTGCAAAGTCGATAGAAAATTGAACGTTGCGATTTCGCGTGCAAGACGCCAGCTGATTTTCCTTGGGAATGAAGACGTTTTACGCAAAAGTGAAATTTACAAGAAAATGATTGATTTTATTAAGGAAAAGGGCGGCTTTCTCGATTTTCAAGATTATTGATTAAATAGCTAATCGAAGCTATTGATATTGAAAATCAATGATATACCAACTTTCTTTAATTTTTTGGGTAGCAAAAAAGACATTGTGAATGTAGTCAAGCTCTAATTTGACGTTATAGCGGCTGTCCGAAAGCGTGTCCTCGCGAAAATCTGTAATGCTTTTATTCATTATTTGTCTTTTAAAGCGGGAAATTTCGCTTTGCATTTCGTATCTCTCGTAAGCACTATATTTTTTTCCATAAGGCGAGGCTAAAAGCAAACTCGCATACTGCTCATCATTGCTATCGAGCTGCATTTTGAAACGCAAGGCAATGCCGAAAGGTGTATTTTTGCTATAATCAAATACTGGCTCGTTTCTTTGTTTTTCTCCTATCACAATAAGTTCGCAAGCACTTGCTAAAAAGCAAATTAAAATGAAAAGCTGCAATTTCAAGAAAAATGCTATTCTATTTTGAAAAGACCAAAACGTTTGAGCAAAATGAAAATAAGTTCTCCTTGCTTGAAATTCAAGCGTTCTATAACATTTATTCTTTATGCCCCTTTTCATTTTTGTACTAATTTTTTACAAAACAATTCTAAAATTTAGAATTATGACAAAATTTTAATTCAAATTTAATGAATTATATTTGAATTGAAAAAAAGCATTTTTTAAAACAGCTAAGCAAGGTTTTTCGGATTTTTTTTTCAGAACCTTGATTTACTTGATTGAAGGATTGCTTGATTTTTCATTCTAATAAGGGGTTGCAACTCCTTGCTGCACTTGTAGCAGGGTCATTATGAACACAGTGAAGAATCAAGAAAACGTTTCAATGCGGCAATATTTCTTGATTCCGCGCTGCGCTCGGAATGACGCTGCTGTCCTGTATCCCCCGCTGGCGGGGGCAGGGGGTGGATATTGTTTTAGATGTGCCACACCTCGAAGGTGTGGAACATCTGTGTAACTTTCCCCGCTACTTCCCAAGTTGAACTTGGGAAGAAAATTTCCTTCCAAAATTCAATTTTGGAAGGAGGGGAAAACACAGAACAGTCCTTTTTCCCCCGCCAGAGGGGGACAGCTTATTTTTCACCTCTAAACTTCTTTCTTCTGCTTTCTTTTTTCTGCTTTCTGTGAAAGGGGGCAGGGGGTGGATCTTTATATATTATAATTACTTAGTGCTTTTTATCCACCTTTTTTTAATTAACAGTTTTGCTAAAAAATAAAATTATGGTAACAAAGAAAATAATCCACCCCCTTTTCCCCCGCCAGAGGGGGACAGCTTATTCTTTACCTCCAGACTTCTTTCTTCTGCTTTCTTTCTTCTGCTTTCTGTGAAAGGGGGCAGGGGGTGGATCTTTATATATTATAATTACTTAGCACTTTTTATCTACCTTTTTTTAATTAACTCTTTTGCTAAAAACATAAAATTGAGGTAGCAAAATAATTTATCCACCCCCTTTTTCCCCGCCAGAGGGGGATAGTCCAGTAAATGAAAAATCAAGCAATCCTTTTAAAATAATGCTTTAATCAATATTGTTACTTTTTCGGTCTTGCTTATTTTGGGTCTTGCAATTAGCAGATTGGCTGGATTTTTTTTCATAATCTTAATAAAATATAGAGCGGCTTCGATTATCACTTTTAGCTCTAATTTTAAACGCTTATTGTTAATCAATTTTAAAATCTGCTCGCCTTGAATGAAATAACTCTCCGTTAGCTCCAATAATTCATTTAAACAATTATTCAGCTTTAAATTACCATTTTTTTTAGAAAAATCTTTGCTCGTTATGCTATGTTTTTCTTCATACTCTTTTGGGATATAAGACCTTCCGTTTTTCAAATCAAGTGATAAATCTTGCCAAAAATTAAGCAGTTGCAATCCCGTGCAAATGCTATCAGAAAAAATTACTGTGTCATCATTATAATTATTGAATAATCTTAAAACAAGCTCTCCAACGGGGTTTGCAGAAAAAGAGCAATAGTGTTCTAAATCTTTTATGCTGTCCGCTTGCTTAAAATTTATATCCATTTTAAAGGCGGAAATTAGCTTTTTTAATGTAGAAATAGGAATATTAAAATTCTTTATAGTGTTTATAAGGGCAAGAAAAATAGGATTGCTTGTCTTTTCACTTTGGCAAAGCTCGAGAAGATTTTCGTATTTAGAAAGAAACTCAATTCTTTCTTCGCTGCTAAAAATGTTTGGAATATCAGCAATATCATCAGCAAAGCGAGAAAAAGCATAAATCGAATAAAAGTGCTTGCGAGCTTGCCGAGGGATGAGAATAGAGCCAACCGGAAAATTTTCATAATGCTTTAAGGCTATGTTTTTACAAAAGTTATAGGAGCAATCAAGCGAATCGCTGGAAAGAATGCTTGGCTCAATTTCGCAGAGCTGTTTTATTTTTTCCTTTATGTCTAAATTTTTATAAGATTTTATTATATTATTTGTATTTTTCAATTTTAATTCAAT
>JAAYJM010000215.1 GCA_012522895.1 Ignavibacteria bacterium | reverse complement strand
TATTTTTTTGCTGGAAAAATCTTAAACATTTCTTCATTTTGTCCAAAGCCAATTTCAAGAAAAAATCTCCCGTCCTCTTTCAACAGCTTTGGGAAAATTTTACTATACAATTTATAAAACTTCAAGCCATCTTCGTCATCGGTCAAAGCAATTTTTGGCTCATATTCTTTTACTGTGCTATCTAATCTATGATATTTTTTGCTTGATATATATGGAGGATTGGAAACTATTAGATCAAATTGTTTTTTAATGGAATTTGTTTTAAATATATCGTATTGAAAAAATTTAATATTTTCTACTTTATTTAAAATTGAATTTTCTTTGGCTAAAGAAATAGCTTCTTTTGAAATGTCAATAGCTGTAAGTTCAGAATTGGGAAGCCCTTTCGCAAGTGCTATGGCAAGGCAAGCGCTGCCGGTGCCAATGTCCAAAATTTGATAATGTTTGCTTCGCTCTAAACTGCTTAAAACTAAATTAGCAAGGATTTCTGTTTCTGGTCTTGGAATCAGCCCAGCTTCGCTAACTTTAATATTGCAGCCAAGGAAATTTGTATAGCCGATAATGTATTGAAGTGGATAACCAGAGGCACGTTTAAGAACTTTTTCCTTTAAATCGGAAAGCTCATCTTTTTTTAAGGGTCTATCAAATTGCAGATAAAGTTCTATTCTTTCTATACTTAAAACCGAGCAAATCAACAGCTCAATATTCAATCTCGGGTTTTCAATATTTTTCTCTGTAAAAAAATTAGTTCCCCACTGGAGCAGATCGAGTATTGTCCAGAGATCCTTATTTTTTTCTATATTTTTTTTCATTAAAAGTTTTAGCCGCCAGGCTCCCTATAATTTTGCACTAACAAAGAAAGCAAACTCATCCTTATAAAAAGTCCATGCTTGACTTGACTTTGAATTAGAACGTTTGGGAAGGCACTCACATTGTAATCAAGCTCTATTCCATAATTAACAGGACCGGGATGCAAAACTATTAACCCTGGCTTTTTGCTAAACAAAGAATATGAAAGTCCCATATATTGAGAATATTCCCTTAAAGTTGGGAGAAAGCCAGACTCCATTCTTTCCCTTTGCAATCGGAGTAAAATAATAGCATCTGCCCAGTCGATGGCATCTTCAATTTTATCAATAACTTTATAATCCGCTTGATTCTTATTGGGAATAAGTGTGCCGGGTCCAGAGATTGCAACCTCCACACCAAGTTTTTGCAACACGCTAAGATTTGCCCTGGCAACTCTACTATGGATGATGTCTCCGACAATGCAAACCCTAATATTATTCAGCTTTCCATAATACTGATAAAGTGTAAAAGAATCGAGTAGTGCTTGTGTGGGGTGGTCGTGCTTTCCATCACCGGCATTAATCACAATCCCTTTGGTGTTCTGCTGCAAAAAAATTGGAACTCCAGAGCATTGATGCCGAACAATATACACATTAACTCCCATCGCCTCTATTGTTCGCAAGGTATCGATAAGCGACTCTCCTTTCGATAAGCTACTCCCGGAAGATTGGAAGGAAAAGGTATCGGCGGACAGTCTTTTACAAGCTAATTCAAATGACAATTTAGTGCGAGTAGAAGGTTCAAAAAAAGCGAGGGCAGCGCTAATTCCTTCAAGGTCTTTAAATTTTTTTATTGTTTTATAATTATCTAAAAAATATTTAGCCCTTTTAAAGATAGCGTAAATATCACTTTCTAACAAATCGCTTGATTGCAATAAATTATTCAGTGAGATTCTTTCGGTATTTTCCATACAAAAAAAATTGTTACTATAAAATTCTTGCAAAATTAAAAAAAAAGCCGTTCATAAGATCGGCTTTTTTTCCTTTACTTCTTTTTCGCTTTTTTTGCTGGCGCTGTTTTCTTTTTTGGAATAGTTTGATTTACTACTTCAGCAAGGGTTTTGCCCGGCTTAAATTTAGCAACTTTTTTTGCTGGAATTTTTATTTCCTTGCCGTTTTGGGGGTTTTTCCCCATTC
>JAAYJM010000214.1 GCA_012522895.1 Ignavibacteria bacterium | reverse complement strand
TGGCCCTGGCGAAATTTACAAGGATTTGGTTCGCAATCTTGTGCACAAATTGCAAAGCATTGTAATGTTACTAATAAAAATATTACATGTTTCATCTTAATTTTCCTTAATTACTTTATTAGTACTTATTTCGTTATTACAATTAACTTGAAGAATGTAAGTTCCAGGAGAATAAGAAGTTAAATTTAAAACAAACTTATTATCGTAATTATTTATAGTTGTATCAGATAGAATTTGGCCCCAAGTGTTTATTATTTTATATTTCATTGTAGGATATTCGCAATGTTTATTAATTATAATTTCATTTGTTGTAGGGTTTGGGTATATTATATCAGAAATAATTGGTTTTTCGAGAATATAGGAATTAATATTATATTCTATCTTTCCTATTAAAGAATAAGCATAGCCAATAAAATAATTATTAGATTTGTTAAATAAAATCTTATCAGAAAAAGGTATGTTTTCAGCTAGATTAATTTTATTTTCAATAATATTTTTCTCAAAATCTGTAATATATACATATAAACTATTAGCAGCTATAGCTTTTTTGTCATTATCAAATAAAGAAAAATAACTATTTAAAATTTTATCATTACCAACGCCAAAAGTAGAATCAATTATTTTGTTTTCTGATAAACTATATATAAACAAACCATAATAGAAATAAGTACCTTGTATACTCTGTGGAAAAGTTCCGGAAAAATATATTTTATCTGAATCTAATTCTGAAAATTTTATACAAACTGGCCAACCTCCGCTTCCTCCTCCATCAGAGTAATTTTTACAAATTCTAAATCTTTGTAGTTCTTTTTGCGTTGCTAAGTCTATTGTTATCAAATAGCTTTCGCCTTGATTGATGAAAGATAAATATTTCCCATCGCTCGATATTGCTATGTGTTCGTAAACTTTTCTATCAAAACCAGCTGGCGTTATGTCGGCAACTTTTTCCATTGTTTCATAATTATATACAAAAATTCCATCTCTACCAGCCCCTTCACCTGGCGTGCCGACCCACCACTGCCTTTCTAATGCGTAAATGTATGGTTTTTTAGGGTCAACTTTTATTTCTAAAAAACTTGGACTGTATCCTTCTCCTGCAGGTGGCATAGTATATGTTTGAATTATACTAAAATCTTCTACACTGCGAATTTCAATAACTTCGCCATAAGAGAGAAATAATTTTGTGCTATCTGGTGAAAATTCAATATCCTGATCTTCGTAAGTTTGGGTTTTAGGATATGTTTTAAATATTTCCCCGTCTTCAGTTCTTCTTACTTGAAATTCATTTGCCGTAACTATAACAAAGTAGTCGTTATCTGGCATAAATTCCATATCATAGATTTTGCTTTCAGCCATAGTATTCCAATGGAATACCAATTCACCTGCATGCAAAGATATCGAAGCAAGCAGTAGAGCAATAAGTATCAGAAATAAAAATAATACCTTTTTCATTTCTACCTCACAATTTCAATTTTTTGAGTATATTCTTTATTTCCGGCTATTACTTTGCATAGATAAGTGCCAGTGTTTAGATTTAAATTAATAGGTATTTTACAGTTTGACTGGCTAACTTGAATATTTTCTGTATAAATTGTTTTACCAAGTAAATCGGAAATAATTATTGATAGTTGTTCTGCATGAATATCAATTAAATCAATACATATCAAGTTATTGTTTGTTGTAATTGAAATATTTTCTTTATTGATTATACTTGGTGAAACACTGCTTGCATCATTTTTAAACATATAATAAGGACCAGCGCCTCCTCCATAGAAAACCCACCAATTATTTTCATTTCCATAAGATTCCATTATATCACCAAGATAATTGTAAGTCTTTATTTTGCCATTGAAGTTATGTAATTCTAACTCATATACATTTACATCCTCAAAAACAACAAAAAATACTAGAAAATAATTAATGTCCGGCAAAAAATGTAAATTCATGCAGTACTTTTCTCTACCATCGTTGTTATAAAATAATTTAATTTGTTTTTTAGTATTTAAATTATATATTGCAGCATAGTAGTTTTCTCTTACTACAGACAAATAATTGTCATCATTTGAAAATTTTAAATGTCTATACCCCCAGTCAGAACTAAGTTCAATGTTTTCTAGCACTGTAATTTGTTCAAATGTATTACAATCCCATAAAATTAATTTTTGATACCATATTTCTTCTATATCTACTTTTCTTTCTTTATAACCTGTTACAAAATACTTTCCATCATGCGAAATTTGTATTGCTGATATTCCATTATGAGCAAAACTTAACACTGTGTCAATCTTATCTGCTTGTAAATTATATATAATAACCCCACTGGTTTCTGGTCTTCCAGAGCCGATTAATAAATATTTATCATCATTTGAAATAGAAACACAGCTTGCTCCTATTTGTAATTGTTTTATTTTCTTTTCAGTTTTGGTATCATAAACTAAAGCAGCACCATCTCCGTTATCAGCAACAATATAATTACCGGAGTTTGAAATCTGCATTTTGTTTATTTGATAAATAAATAAAGTGTCTACATTATCAAAAGTTGAGACAAACTCTCCGTTGCTTGCATCCATTTTTTGAATAGTATTGCCAACTGCACAGTAGATATAATTTCCATCTGCTGAAAATTTAGCAAAACTAATTTCAGTCGGATACATATACTTTTGCCATTCAATAGCCAGGTCTGGCTCTGCAGGCGGCGTTGCTTTTATATTAGAAGCAAAAAGCAAAAAAGCCGCCGCAATTAGAAATATTTTTTTGAACATAACAAATCTCCTTAAAGAATTTAAAAATAAATAATATCAATCTCAAATGCATTGGCGCTCAAATTGCTTATTTTAAACGACACAATACATATATAGAATAACACATTAATTTGAATTTTGTCTCAAAGATAATTGAAGTTTTTCCCGATTCCCGATTCCCGAATATTTAGTTTTCTATTAAAGCAAAGCAGCAAGGCTCAGAATCCAAGCTGCTCTTGAATTGGGTTTGGGTAATATACTTTTTTTAAGAAAAGACCTTTTGCTGGCGCAGATGGGAAACAATATTTTCTATCGGAAAGAGCCATCCTGTTGGATAATTCTTCTAAACTCACTTTTTTTCGTGCAGTATCGATCATAGCTCCAACGCACTGCCGCACCATACCATAAAGAAAGCGGTTTGCACGGATTTTTAACTCAAGCCTGTTTTCACTTAGAATCGACCAGCCGCAATCAAAAACCTTGCAGATTTGATTTTTAACATCTTCGCTTTGCTTTGAAAAACTTGTGAAATCCTTTTCCCCAATAAAACATTTTGCAGCAGCCTCAAGTAAGTTGAAATCCAATTTATATTTAACTAAATGTTCATATTTTCTGCAAAAGACGGAAGGGCTAAGCGCTATTCTATAAACATACTCTCGGGCTATCGCATCGAAACGAGGGTGAAAAGCAAAATCCAAATACTTGCTTTTAATAATTCTAATGTCTTTTGGCAAGTAAAAATTAATTGCATCGCAGAGTTTTTTTTCTTCTATCCTGCTTTTTTCTGCATTAGTGAAAGAGCATACCTGCCCAAATGAATGGACGCCAGTATCTGTTCGCCCGGCAGCTATTATTGATATTTTTCTTTTAAATATTTTCTCTAATGCCCTTTCAATTTCCTGCTGGATTGAATTTTCTTTCACTTGTCGCTGCCAGCCGAAATAATTTGTTCCGTCATACTCCACTAAAAGAGCACTTGTGCTTTTATTGTTCATTGTCTGAGCTTCCATTCTTTTTATTCAAAAAAAAATTAGTTGTTCTTATCAAAATATTCTACTATTTTTTTTGCTAAACTGCTTCCAATCTCCTTTTCTAAAAGTTCTTTCGGGACGGCTTTTATTTTTTCGACTGAGCCAAATTTTGTAAGCAGTTTCTGTGCAGTTTTTTCTCCTATTCCTTTGATTTCGGTAAGCTCTGTTTTTATGGTTCGCTTTGTTCTTCTTTGCCTATGAAAAGTAATAGCAAAGCGATGAGCCTCGTCCCGCAGCTGCTGAATTAATTTTAAACTACTTGATGTTTTAGGCAAAAGTATGGAATCGCTTTTCCCCGGAACAAAGACCTCGTCTAATCTTTTTGCTAAACTGATAATAGGGATTTTCCCATGCAAATTCAAATCAAGAAGGATCTCGCAAGCAGAGGAAAGCTGACCTTTTCCGCCGTCAATTACAATTAGATCTGGCAATTTTTGATTTTCCGAAACTAATCGCGAGTAACGGCGATGAACCACCTCCCGCATCGAAGCAAAATCGTCTGCATTATCAACAGAGTTAATGATGTATTTTCGATATTCAGATTTCCGCGGCTTGCCGTCAATGAAAACCACCATTGAAGCCACAAGCTCGCTCCCTTGAATATGAGAGTTATCGAAACACTCGATATGCAAGGGCAATTTTGCTAAATGCAAATCCCTTTGCAAGGACTGAACAGCTCTTGGAACGGCTTGCTCCCTTTTTAGCAAGGATAAGTGATACTCTTTTAATTGAAACTCAGCATTAATCGAAGCAAGATTGACCAACTGCTTTTTGTCGCCGAGCTTAGGGATGTGCAAATCAACGGTTTTTCCGCGTTTTTTCTTTAACCAATTTAGCAAAAAGTCGCTTTGCTCTGGTTCGATTGGCAAAAGCAGTTCCTTTGGAATATATTCACTTTCTAAATACCATTTTTCAATCGTCAGCTGAATAACTACATTATCTGCCTGTCCCTTAGTGTCCGTAACGATATAATGTTTTTTTCCTATTAGTTTGCCATCGCGGACTTTAAAAATCAAAATACAAGCTGTGTTTGCAATTCTTGAATAACCAATCACATCGCGGTCTATTCTGTCTTCGCTTACTACTTTTTGGCTTGAAGAAAAACTTCTTAACATATTTAGCTTTTCTTTTAGCTCGGCAGCTTCTTCAAAACGCATTTCTTCTGAAAGCTGGAGCATTTCCTCTTCTAAAATTTTCTCAATTTCCAGAGTTTTACCATTAAGAATTTTTGTAGCTAACTTTATATTCTCGTTATACTTTTCTTTTGAAATTTTTCCCTCGCAAGGACCAAAGCATTTTTTTATGTAAAAATCTAAGCAAAGAGTGTGCTTTTTCTTCTGAATAGTTTCATCAGTAATATTTAATTTGCAACTTCTGAGTAGAAAGAGACTGCGAAGTGTCCTCAAAACAAATTTCATTTGCTTAACATCAGTATAAGGACCGAAATATTTCGAACCATCGCGGACGAGTTGGCGAGTTGAAAAAATTCGTGGATACTCCTCGTTTGTTATGCGAATATAAGGATAGGATTTGTCATCGCGCAATAAAATATTATATCGCGGTTTGAGTTTTTTTATTAAAGTATTTTCAAGGATTAGCGCCTCTGCCTCCGAGTCGACAACAATTACCTCAAGGGATTCTATTTTCGAGACCATTACTTTCGTTTTTGCATCAACGATATGAGCTTCTTGAAAATAGCTGCGAACTCGGCTCCGGAGGTTTTTTGCTTTCCCAACGTAAATCACTTGCCCTTTTGAGTTGAAGAACTGATAAACGCCGGGCAAGGTTGGAAGATTATCTATTTTAGTTTTTATTTGCAATTCTTTTTATATTTTAAAACTACAACATTTACAAATTTATTTTTAATCAAATGAAAAAGCAAGATTAATCTTTGAATTTTATTTTTTTTTATATTACAATAGTTGTGTAATTTTGAGAACTTGTTTTGTTACATTATTGAGACAAACATATAAAAAAATGGAGAAAAAAATTCAACAATTAAAGGAAGCAACAATTCGATTTGCAGGCGATTCCGGAGACGGAATGCAGCTTGCGGGCAAACTTTTTTCGAATGCTTCTGGAATCTTTGGAAATGACGTAAACACTTTTCCAGATTATCCTTCGGAGATCCGCGCTCCCGAGGGAACGCTCTATGGCGTAAGCGCTTATCAAGTTCAATTTGGCTCTAACTTAATCCACACACACGGAAATAAGATTGACGCTTTAGTTGCGATGAACGCTTCATCACTTTCAGTTAATTTACCTAAATTAAAAGAAAATGCAATAATTATAGTTAACAGCGATGGTTTTAATGATAAAAATTTAAAATTAGCTAAATACGAAAAGAATCCACTATTAGACGATACTCTAAAAAAATATAAGCTGATTGCTATTAATATGGAATCCATTGTTGCCGAGAAGCTTTCACATTTATCTTTATCGCCAAAAGAAACTGCGAGAACCAAAAACTTTTTCGCACTCGGTATTGTTTATTGGCTTTATGGTCGCGCAACAAAACACACAGAAAAATGGCTTCAGCAAAAATTTGCAAAAAATCCGAAATATTTAGAAGCAAATATCATTGCTTTTAAAGCTGGTTGGAGCTACGCAGCAGAATCCGAGCTGCTGCCAATCCAATATCAGGTTGGAACTGCTAAACTTGAGTCTGGCACTTATAGAAATATAACGGGAAATGAAGCTGTGGCACTCGGTTTAACCATAGCTGCAAGAAAGGCTAATCTCCCTTTGTTCCTTGGCTCTTACCCAATTACACCAGCAACAGAGATTTTGCATCACATATCAGGATACAAAAAATATGGAGTAAAGCACTTGCAAGCTGAAGACGAAATTGCAGGCATTGCAAGCGCTATTGGTGCTTCTTTTGGTGGCTATCTCGCTGCAACAACAACAAGTGGTCCCGGGCTTTCACTTAAAGTAGAATCTATTGGACTTGCAATAATTTTGGAACTTCCTCTTATAGTTGTCGATGTCCAGCGTGGTGGTCCAAGCACAGGCTTGCCCACCAAACCTGAGCAGGCTGATTTGCTTATGGCTATGTTTGGACGGCACGGCGAGGCACCTTTGCCAATTATTGCTGCAAAAAGCGCATCGGATTGCTTCTTTATGACGCTTGAAGCTGCTCGTTTAGCAACTAAATATATGACCCCGGTTATTTTGCTTACAGATGGCTATCTTGCTCAAGGGACTAACCCCTTCAAAGTTCCAAAGTTAAGTGATTTGCCAGATATTCCAGTTAAGTTTGCTACAGATCCAGAGGGATTTCAGCCTTATATGCGCGATGAAAAAACTTTGGCTCGTCCTTGGGCAATTCCAGGCACGCCAAATCTCGAGCATACTATTGGTGGATTAGAGAAAAAGGATATAAGCGGAATAGTGAGCCAAGGACCAGACAATCATCAAAGAATGGTTGAGCTTAGAGCTAAAAAGATTGAAGGCATAGTAAATGATATTCCACTTGCAACAGTCGAGGGTGAGCAATCTGGCGATTTATTGATCATTGGCTGGGGCGGAACTTATGGCGCAATTAAAGATGCTTTCGATACTTTACGCGGCGAAGGCAAAAAGATTTCATTCTGCCATCTGACTCACTTGAATCCATTGCCAAAAAACCTTGGAGAAATACTTTCTAATTTTGAAAGAATTTTAGTGCCAGAGCTTAATATGGGACAATTAAAATTCTTGCTGCAAGCAAAATTTTTAAGACCTATACTCGGCTTAAACAAAGTGCAAGGCACACCATTACAAGAATTTGAAGTTGTAGAAAAAGTTCTTGAACTTTTAAACGAAAAAGGAGGAAATTAAAATGAGAAGCTTAATAAATGACGTTATAGAAGCCCCAGCTAATAGCACGATTGGAGGCAACGTAAAAGATTATAAAGTAGATATAGACGTTCGCTGGTGCTCTGGATGCGGCGGTTATTCTATTTTGGCGCAATCTCAGCGGGTTATGGCTTCTTTAGGCATACCTCGCGAAAAGTTTGTTTTTATTTCCGGAATTGGCTGCTCAAGTCGTTTTCCTTACTATATAAACGTCTATGGAATGCACACAATGCACGGAAGGGCTCTGCCTATCGCTTCCGGACTAAAAGTCGCAAGACCCGACCTTTCCATTTGGGTTGCAACCGGCGATGGCGATTCTTTGAGCATAGGTGGAAATCACTTCATACATACAGCAAGAAGAAACGTTGATTTGAACGTGCTAATGTTCAATAATGCGATTTATGGAATGACAAAAGGGCAATATTCCCCCACGTCTTTAAAGGGGCAATTAACGAAATCATCGCCGCTTGGCGTTCTCGATGACCCTTTTAATCCAGCAGCCTTAGCCATTGGTGCAGGTGCTTCTTTTGTTGCCCGTTGCTATGACCGCGACCCACAAATGATGCAAAAAATATTCGAAAGAGCAGCCAAGCACGTTGGCTTTGCCTTTGTCGAAGTGTATACGAACTGCGTTATTTTTAACGATGGCGCTTTCGATTTATTTACAAAGAAAGAAACAAGGAAAGAGCATACAGTTGAGCTGCAGCACGGAAAGCCATTAGTATTTGGAAACAATGACGACAAAGGTGTTAAGCTTGATGGGGTTACCCCGGTTGTTGTTTCTCTTAATGATGGAAGCCATTCTATTGATGATTTGCTTGTTTATAATGAAAATGATACATCGCTTGCCTTCATTATGGCAAATATGACATATAATTCAAATCTTCCAAGGCCCATGGGAGTTTTCCAAGTCCTGAGCCGCCAGAGTTACAATCAAAGAGTAGTTGAGCAGCTAAAATACTACGAAAGCTTGCCCGGCGCAAACGATCTTGACAAACTTCTTTTAGGTGAAGATTCTTGGGAAATTGAATAAAAAATAGCAAAACTTTAGAAATCAAGAAAACTCCATTATCCCCCTTTTTCCAAAGGGGGATATTTTTATATTCTTGTCTTAAACTTGATTTGCTTGATTAAATGGTTTATAATGATTGCATTAATAACGGATTTTGGAATTGAAGATAGCTTTGTTGCTGCAATGAAAGCAGTTATATATTCAATTAATTTAAATGTAAAAATAGTTGATATTACTCACTCAGTTAGCCCGCAAAAGGTAAAAGAAGCGAAATTTCATTTAGAAAGCTGTTATAAATTCTTTCCAAAAGGGACGATATTCCTTTGCGTTGTCGATCCCGATGTCGGCTCAAGCAGAAAAGCAATTATTGTGAAAACTGATGATTATTTTTTCCTTGCCCCAAATAATGGCTTGCTATCTCAAATTATTAAAGAGCATAAGAACATAATTATTTATGATTTGTCGGCAAGTTTTAATTCCTCAAAAAACATATCTAATACTTTTCATGGAAGAGATATTTTTGCTCCAGCAGCCGCTCAGATTTCCCTTGATCCCAATTATTGCAATGGCTTAAAAACGCTTACTTCTTCTGAAATAAAATTTATTGAAAGCCCGGTATTAGAAAAATTGAATGAAAACACTTTTAAAACTGAAATTCAGCATATAGACCGCTTTGGCAATCTAATCAGCTCAATTCCAGAAAAATACTTTCAAAATATTGATATGAGTTCGATTAAAATAAAATACAAATCAAAAGTGATTAAATGTTTTTTTTTGAAGAGCTATTCAGACGCAGGCGAGGGAAAGTTCCTTGCTTATATTGGTAGTAGCGGCTTTCTTGAAATTGCAATAAGAAATGGAAATGCAAAAAACGAGATTGGCTGCGAGCCAAATGAAATAATTGAGGTTGAAATTTGTTAAAAGCAGGGTTAATTTATTATTTAATTCTTTAATCTACTATTTAATTTTCTATATTATTCAATTCTATTGCTAAGCTCAAACCAGCGATCTGTTTTAAATTCAAGAACTTGCTCTAATTCGGTGATGCTTATTCCAATTTGTTCTAATTCTTTATAATCGTTAATCTTCCCAGAATTCATTTTGCTGTGCAAATTCTCCAAATCCTTTTCAATTTTTTCAATCTCTTTTTCGAGTTGCTGCTGCTCACGCTCCTCCATATAAGATAATCGTTTTTTTTGGCTTGGGCTGGAATATTTTACCTTTTTTGGCGCTTCAAATTCCTTTTCTTGCATCCTTTTTTGCTTCAGCTCTTCTTCCTTCTTTTCCAAGTAGTTAGAGTAGTTACCGGGGTATTCTTTTATATTCCCTTTTCCATCAAAAGACCAAATATTTGTAACGGTTTTATCGAGAAAAGACCTGTCGTGAGAAACGATGAGCAAAGTTCCGTAAAAATCTTCAAGGTATTCTTCGAAAGCGTTAAGCGTTTGAATATCAAAGTCATTAGTTGGTTCATCAAGCAAAATAACATTCGGATTAGCCATCAGAACTTTTAGCAGAGCAAGTCGCCGCTTTTCGCCACCGGAGAGCGTTCCGATTAAAGCACTGTGCTGCTTGTTTGGAAATTGAAAACGTTCAAGCAAATCTTTCGCAGTTAAAAATCTATCTCGTCCAATGCCAACGTCAATATATTCAGCCACTTGTCGCAACGAGCCAATAACTGAATCGCTATCTTTTAAATTGGATATTTCTTGAGTAAAGTAGCCAATCGCGGCGTTTGTTCCAATTTTTATTGTGCCAGTATCAGACTTAATTTCTCCAACTAAAACATTGAGCAAAGTGGATTTTCCGCTTCCATTGGGTCCAATTATTCCAATCTTATCGCCTGGCTTGGCAATGTAAGTAAAATTTTGAAAAAGCTGCTTTCCCGCAATTTCCTTAGAAATATTGACTGCGTCTATTATTCTACTGCCAACAAATGTTTTTCCAAGCTCAATTTTGATGTCTTTTAATTTGGGACGAACTACTTCATTTTTCAACTTTTCCACCCAATCGATGCGGCTTTTTTGCTTTGTTCGGCGCGCCTTTGCTCCTTTTTGAAGCCAAGCAAGTTCTTGACGCAAGCGGCTTATCGTGTGTATTATGGTGGATTCTTGACTTGAAAGAAAAGCCTCGCGCCTTTCTAAATATTTTTCATAATTCCCGGGGTATGAATAAACCTTTTTTCTATCTATTTCTAAAATACGAGTTGCAATAGCATCAAGGAAATATCTATCGTGAGTAACGAAAAGAATCGAATTTCCGGAAGCGGAAAGTCTATCTTGAAGCCATTGAACTGAATCTGCATCGAGGTGATTTGTCGGCTCGTCTAAAATAAGTAAATCGGGATTTGAAAGAAGCGCCCTTGCAAGTGCAACACGCTTTTTCAAGCCGCCGGAAAGCTCCTTAATTGGCTTATGCAACTCCTCAATGCCAAGCTTGCTTAATATGATTTTTGCTTCGGTTTCAAGATTCCAAGCATTTTTTGAATCGAGTATAGTTGTAAGCTCTTGAATTCTATTGGAAATGCCTTCGTCAAATTTTTGCTTTAATTGATTGCAAAGCCTGTGATATTCTTCAAGATATGCGTTCAGCTCTTGCTTTGCATTCATCACGCAATCAATTACAAGTTCGTCCTTATCGAAGATTGGCTCTTGCGTTAAATACTCAAAATGCACGCTGCTATTGAAAACTACGCTACCCTCGTCTGCTGAGTCAATGCTTGCAATAATGTTTAAAAGTGTGGTTTTTCCAGCACCATTCCTGCCGATAATTCCAAGTTTTTCGCCTTGCTCCAACCCAAAAGAAATGCCATCGAACAAAACCCCCACTTCAAATTGCTTTGTTAAATTATCGCAGGAAAATATAGTCATTAATGTTTTTCTAAACTAACAGTGATTTTTTTCGAGCCAACAGGCGGACTTGAACCGCCGACCTGCTCATTACGAATGAGCTGCTCTTCCAGCTAAGCTATGTTGGCTAATTTTACAAAATTAACAATTTTTTCTTTTTTAAACAAGCTATTCCTTAAATTGTGATAATTCTCTTTTGTTTCTTATTTTTGCATAAAAAAATGGGAATATGATAGAAAAACTTTTTAATTCAAGAAGAGATTATAGATCAAGGCAATTTAACGAAGCGGCAGCAGCGGACAGTCCTTTTGAGCAATTTAAAATATGGTTCGATGAAATCTCGCAAACGGATTTTTTAGAGCCAAATGCTATGGTGCTCTCAACTGTTGGAGTTGACGGCAAACCTTCTTCACGCGTGCTGCTTTTAAAACAATTCGATGAAAATGACTTTGTCTTTTTTTCTAATTACCAAAGCCGCAAAGGAAAAGAACTTGAAGAAAATCCAAACGCAAGTATTCTTTTTTTCTGGGATATTTTTGAACGCCAAGTTAGAATTGAAGGCATTGTCCAAAAAATCAGCAAGCAAGAATCTGAAGCATACTTTAAAACAAGACCATACAAAAGTCGTTTGGGGGCTTGGGCATCAAAACAAAGCAGACCGCTCAAAACTCGTTTCACTTTGATTAGGGAAGTGGTGAAAATTATGTCGAAATATCCAATCGAGGTGCCTTTACCAGAGCATTGGGGAGGCTATCGCTTGATTCCAAAACAATTTGAGTTTTGGCAAGGACGCTCAAATCGCCTTCACGATAGAATTCAGTATAGATTAGAAAATAATATTTGGAAAAAAATAAGATTATACCCATAATTATTTTGTAAAGTTAAAATGTTTTATTAATTTTGTATTCTAATTTTTAAGGGCTCTTAGCTCAGTTTGGTCT
>JAAYJM010000018.1 GCA_012522895.1 Ignavibacteria bacterium | reverse complement strand
GCACAAAGATTAGCAGATTTTTTCAAAAAGAAAAAAGTTGTTGCCGAAGGCGGCGGTGAAAAAGCAATTCAGAAGCAGGTTTCTATGGGGAAAATGACTGCACGCCAAAGAATTGAAGCTTTGCTCGACCATGGGACTTTTCACGAATACGATATGTTCGTTGAGCATAAAGCCGAAGATTTTGGTATGGACAAAAAGAATTTGCCCGGCGATGGGGTTATAACCGGAACTGGCGATATTCTTGGCTATCCGGTATGCGTTTACGCGCAAGACTTTACTGTTGCAGGCGGCTCGCTCGGAATTGCTCATGCTAATAAAATAACAAAAATTATGGACCACGCAATGAAGTTAGGGCTTCCTCTGATTGGCATTAATGATTCTGGTGGAGCAAGAATCCAAGAAGGAGTGAACTCCCTTGCTGGCTATGGAGAAATTTTTTTAAGGAATTCTCAGGCATCGGGCGTGATTCCTCAGATTTCTGTTATTTTAGGTCCTTGCGCCGGTGGAGCGGTCTACTCGCCTGCTTTAACCGATTTTGTTTTTGTTGTTGATAAAATTTCTAAAATGTTTATTACCGGTCCCGAGGTGATTAAAACTGTCCTCGGTGAAGAAATAAGCATGGAAGAGCTTGGTGGAGCTAAAGTTCAAGCGGAAATTTCTGGCAACGCTCATTTTTACGCTGAAAGCGAGCAAGAATGTTTTGACCAAATTAAAAAATTAGTTACTTTTATTCCTTGGAATAATACTAAAAAAGCTAATAAATATCCGGCAAAGCCACCAAAAGTTCAGTCGGCTATTGATGAAATTATTCCGAAGGAGCCGACCCAGCCTTACGATTGCCGAGATGTAATTAAATCAATTGCAGACGATTCAGACTTTTTAGAAGTTCACGAATATTGGGCAAGAAATATTGTCATTGGCTTCATCCGAATGAATGGAGAAACTGTTGGCGTGGTTGCAAATCAACCGATGTATCTTGCCGGCGTTCTTGATGTTGATGCCTCTGATAAAGCGGCACGCTTCATTAGATATTGCGATGCCTTTAGCATTCCATTGCTTACACTTGTAGACATACCGGGCTATCTACCGGGCGTTGACCAGGAGCATGCAGGAGTAATACGCCACGGAGCGAAAATACTTTATTCCTATAGTGAGGCAACCGTTCCAAAAATTACGGTGATAATGAGGAAAGCTTATGGTGGCGGCTATATCGCAATGTGCTCCAGACACCTTGGGGCAGATTTTGTGTTTGCTTGGCCCACGGCAGAAATTGCAGTTATGGGACCTGAGGGAGCAGCAAATATAATATTCCGCAATGAAATTACAAGTGCTTCCAATCCAGATGAAGTACGTAAGCAAAAAGTGGCAGAATATACAGAAAAATTTGCTAACCCATACCGCGCTGCTGCAAATGGATATATTGATGCGGTAATTACCCCGCAAGAGACTCGCGACTACGTCATTCACAGCTTGAAAATTTCTACAGGCAAGACTATAAGACCAATTAAAAAGAAACATGGAATTCCACCATTTTAAAGAAAAATTATGAATCAAAATAATCCAATAAATACGCTAAATATTGACGATACTGCTTATGAAACTTTTCTAACAAAGAAATTTAAGAGCAGGAAGCCATATTCTCCGAGTAATCCAAATCAAGTAGTTGCTTTTATTCCGGGAGTTATTCGCGAAATTTTTGTTAAAAAGGGACAAGATGTCAAAAAAGGAGATGTCTTGTTAACCCTTGAAGCTATGAAGATGAAGAATTCAATAAAAGCGCCCTTCAACTCAAAAGTCAAATCTATTGAAGTTGAAGTTGGTAAAATGGTTATGAAAAATCAACTGCTTATTGAATTAGATTAGTTTTTCATTTTTTTTCATTTTTTTACCCTTTTGATAAATGAAAGTGCCGCTGACTATCGCGGCACTTTTTTTATTGAATAAAAAAACATAGAATTAAAAAAATTCCAAATATAAAATCTTATCCAGAGTTGTAAATTCAAAAAATAATTTCCAAACAGAAAGGCTTGCCTGCTTGAATTTCAATAATTTAGTAGAATAAAGCTCCTTGCTTTCTTTAACAGATTACAGTATCCTCGCAAACTCAATTTGACAGCAACAGATAATCCTTATTTGTTAGTATTTCAATATTTCCTTATTTTTGCTATTTGTTAAAACGAAAAATTGTAAGAAGAAAAATAAAAGAGAAAAATTGAAATTAGATAATTTTATTAACGGAATAAAACGCGGCGATAGAGTAGTTCTTGCTCAAGCGATTACATTAATTGAAAGCAATTCTTTAAACCATTTTAATAATGGACAAAAATTATTAGGCAGCTTGCTCCCTTCGACTGGAAAATCCATAAGAATTGCAATTACAGGCTCGCCAGGCGCAGGCAAAAGCACATTCATCAATTCATTTGGGACATATCTTTGCAACAAAGGGCATAAGGTTGCAGTTCTTGCCATCGACCCCAGCAGCATCAGAACGCGCGGCTCTGTCCTCGGAGATAAAACGCGAATGGAAGACCTTTCGAGGCACGAAAATGCTTACATTCGGCCATCTCCTTCAGCTGGGACTCTTGGCGGTGTTAATCGTAAAACTCGCGAAACTATTCTGCTTTGCGAGGCAGCCGGATTTGATATTATATTGATTGAAACCGTGGGAGTGGGACAAAGCGAGGTTACTGCACGCTCTATGACAGACTTGTTTTTGCTGATTTTGCAGCCGGGCGCAGGAGACGAATTGCAAGGAATAAAGAAAGGTGCAGTCGAATTTGCAGATTGCTTAGTTGTGAATAAAGCTGACGGCAGTAATTTGAATTTAGCAAATCTCACAAAAGCCCAATACCAAAGCGCTATGCACTATATTTTGCCTGCTACAGAAGGTTGGCAAACCCCAGTCCTTTTAGCCAGCAGCATAGAAGAAAAAGGTTTGGAAGACGTATGGGACTGCATTCAAGAATTTATTAAAAACACCACTGAATCGAAAATCTTTTATAAGCGGCGCAACGAACAGCAAATTGATTGGCTGCATTCGATGATTGACGAATATTTAAAAAATCGTTTTTATGGCTCTGACAGAATAAAAAAAATCATACCCGGCATAGAAGGCTCGATTATCAAAGGCATTACTACACCAAGCACAGCTATGCAATTATTGATTAAAGAATATGAAGAAGCTATCGCTCCTGCTCGCAACAAATAATGAGCATAAGAAAAGGGAATTTTTGCAAATTTTCAAAGAGTTCCATATTGAAAATATTGAGCTTTTAATGATAAACGAGCTTTTGCCCAATAAAATTGAAATTGAGGAGAGCGGCAAAACTTTCAAGGAAAATGCTTTTTTAAAAGCATCTGGACTTTTTGCTATTACGAAAATTCCTACAATAGCAGACGACTCAGGCTTAGAAATTGACGAGCTATGCGGCTTGCCGGGAGTTGATTCTGCTATTTTCGCAGGCGAGCCACGAAGCGATGCAAGAAATCGAGAAAAAGTAATTTCCTTGCTAAAGCAGTCCGATAAGAAAAATTTTGACGCAAGATTTAAAACTATAATCTGTTCCTTTTCTGGAGAAAACACCGAATATTTTGAAGGGAAATGCGAGGGCAGAATCATACTTGAAGAAAGAGGCAGCAAAGGCTTCGGATACGATTCTATTTTCATTCCAAATGGCTTTGAGAAAACTTTCGCAGAAATGCCCGCAGCAGAAAAAAACGGAATAAGCCACCGCGCAAATGCCATAAGGGAATTTGTCAAAAGCGGGAATTTTTGATTTTGCCTTAAAAAAGATTGCAAGATTAAATTGAATTTTGGATATTTGTAATAGTTTTAAAGTGAAAAATGTAATTATTATTAAAATATATCGTCTATTAGAAAAATCAAGATTGTTGAAAGAATGAAAGAAAAAAACACAATATTATCTTCAGGTGAAAAAGAAGATTTGTATTTTGGAGAATTGATGAAAGATGCTGATAGAACAAAAAAAGTCAGCCGAGAAACAATAATGAAAAAGCTAAGGAAATAAATAAATACATATTAAGCCTTTCCACCCCGAAGGGCTTTTTTTTATAAAATGCTTGGAGAGTAAATATTTTTTGCTACTAATTGTGTGGCGGCGTGGCGCCAGCATTTTGCAAAACCAGCAGCAAAAGCGCCGCCGCAATTAGAAATATTTTTTTAAACATAACAAATCTCCTTTAAGTTGTTTGAATATTTAAGGTTAGCTGCTAATCCGCCTTTATAATTTTGTAGGTTAACACATTATTCCCGCAGTTAATCCTTATATAATAAACAGCATTTGCATAGTTTGATAAATCAATTTGCAATAATGAGATATTATTTTCAATTACTGAACTTTTTATTAATACAGCATTTGCAACATAAATATCATATTGTATTTTGCTATTAGGGCAGTCTAATTCTATATTTACTATACCGTTTGTCGGATTTGGATATATAGTTTTTATAATTTCTGTTTTTCCAGGAACAGTAGAACCTCCGTATTTTGCTGGATAAAATAATAAATATCTTCCAATACTCGTTATTATAAATTTTCCATCACTTGTAATATCTAAATTACTATAACCTCCGTCTGTATAATCATATACTCCTTTTGCTGTTTCTATGTCCCAAATTCTCATTAATCCAAAATCATTTGTTGTAACTATATACTTATCATCAGGTGAAAATTCTATACCCGTTAAAGTTAGCCCATTGATAAATAATTTTTGAACTAATTCTTTAGTTAAGTAATTATAAATTTCAACTCCGTAATCAGGGTCTAAGCGTTTAAAAGCTATGTATTTGTTTGTGTTTGATAAACGATAATATGCTTTATCAATAAATGTTCCAAGACTGTCAAATGTATTAAAATCATAAATATTATGTCTTAATGTAAAATATTGGTTATGAGGATATTCTGGCTCAACAAACTCTCTATATTCAGTTGCTATTATAACTGTATTGT
>JAAYJM010000213.1 GCA_012522895.1 Ignavibacteria bacterium | reverse complement strand
AGATTAGGCGGATTGGCAAGATAAATAATAAAAAAAACATCCTCCGCCCTGAGTTTTCCGACTTTAAAAAGCGGAGGATGACATTAACTAAATAATGTTTCACAAAAATAGTAGTTTTTTCAAATGCAAATTCAGCAAGGGCTTGCATCCCCTTGTTGAAAGATAGATCAATACAGATAGAAACATTGATAGGAATATCAATCCACGGGTTAACCCGTGGATTAATGCCTCGCTGCCCTTGTGTTGATACCTCTCTGCCTTTGTGCAGATGCTGTATGAAATACATCGTGGTCAACTCCTCCCAAAATTGAATTTTGGAAGGACATTTTCTTCCCAAGTTCAAATGGAAAGCAAATATAAAGCACTAAGTAATTATAACGTATAAAGATCCACCCCCTGCCCCCGCCAGCGGGGGACACAGGGTTGTTCTGTGTTTCCCACCTAAAAAGAATCTCCCAATTTGAAAAAGGGAGACGGAGAGATTTTTCACTTTGTCATTCCGAGCGCTGCGAGGAATCCAGAGAAATTGCGGTAAAAAAACGCTTGCTGGATTCTTCACTGCGCTCAGAATAACCCTGCTACAGTGCAGCAAAGGGTATGCAACCCCGTTAAATTTATTACTTGCTCACAACTCTGTGGGGATTGTTCTTAATGAACTCAGACCAAGACTGACTGGATTTCCCTGTTTGCTGCTCTCGGAAGCAATAGCACAAAGCAACTGCAAGGGCATCGCTTGCATCGTAAAAACGTGGCTCTTCTTCAATTTTTAAAATATTTTTTACCATATAAAGAACTTGCTTTTTTGAAGCGTTGCCAAGCCCGGTAACTGATTTTTTTATTTCACGAGGAGTAAATTCGTAAATAGGAATATCAAATTGAAGTGCAGCAAGAACAGCTGCTGTCCTTGCTGCCGTAAGTTTTATTAGCGATTGTGCATTTTTTGCGTAAAAAACATTTTCAAAAACCGCAACCTTAGGCTCATACTCAACGATTATGTTTTTTATACTGTTGAAAATCTGATTTAATCTAAAGTTTAGCCCTTCGGATTTGCTTTTAAATTTAATTGCATCGAATTTGAGCGCTTCAATTTTTGTATTGCTTTTGTCGATTATTGCAAAACCGCAAATAATTGAGCCGGGGTCAATGCCAATAATTCTCATTAGCTTTCTTTTTCAAGTTGCTCTAAAAGCTCGTCTGAAAACTCATAATTAGCAAAAACATTTTGCACATCATCAATATCTTCAATGGCATCTGTAAATTTGATTACCTTATGTGCATCAGCAATGTTTTCGATTTTGACTGTATTTTTCGGAATATATTCGAGTTTGCTTTCAGCAATTTCAAGCTTTTTTTCCTCGCAATATTTATGAACTGAGTGCAGAGAATCAAAACTTGTAATGATCCGCGAAAGCTCTTCATCAAATTCAAGATCCTCAGCGTCAGCCTCAAGCACTATTTCCATCAGCTCGTCTTCTGTTTTTTCATTAGTTTTTATCTGGATAACTCCTTTTCTATCGAAATTCCAGGCGACTGAGCCAGGTTCGGCAACGTTTCCACCAAGCTTACTGAATTGAGCGCGAATTTCTGGGAAAGTTCTATTACGATTGTCTGTAACGGTTTCCAAAATCACAGCAACGCCAAAGGGGGCATAGCCCTCATAAGTAACTTCTTCGTAAACAGCACCCTCAATTTCGCCAGTCCCTCTTTGAATCGCTCTTTTAATGTTATCGGAAGGAACGTTTTCAGCTTTTGCATTCAAAACAGCGAGTCGTAAACGTGGGTTTGAATCGACATCTCCGCCGCCTTCTTTTGCTGATAACGTAATTTCCTTTGCTAAACGAGTAAAAATTTTACCGCGTTTTGCATCTTTTGCTGCTTTTTTATGTTTGATATTCGACCATTTGCTATGTCCAGCCATTTTCTACCTCTTAATTTATAAATATTTTTAATTACAATTTATGAAAAAAATTGTAATTTTATTTAGCTTATTTAGTTTTTTCTTTCTTTATATAAAAAAAAATTGTAACTTATTATTTTATTTGAAATAATTCTGTAAAAACGATATGGAAAAATATATTGTTTTTTCTATTATTGCACTGCTTATAGT
>JAAYJM010000212.1 GCA_012522895.1 Ignavibacteria bacterium | reverse complement strand
TCTTTGATTTCATTAAAATATCCATTGTCAATCATAATATCACTATTTCCAAAATAATAGGGTATATGAGGAATATATTCTTTGAAAACATCAACATAGCAATAATAAGGAAGCTTTGTCTGAGTAACTCTTATTGTATTATAAGATTCTTTATCTATAAAGGTTTTTGTTCTTTTGAGAGCATTTATATCCCGCATTGCCCAAAAATGTGCAATCGTTTCATCTTCATTAATATAGCTTTGATTTGGGTATTTTGTAATGTAATTTGAAATTTTATCAAATTGATTTATTGAAAAGGATTTACCTTCTAAGGTTTTAAAAGAATAATTGCTAATAAAGTCAAAATCCATTCCAAATATAAATCGTTCATAAAAAGCAATAATGATTGGAAAGCTTGTTGTTTTTGATGTTTCAGAAAACTCAGCCGAACTTACAATTATTGAATCCTTCAATATATAATTAGCCTTAAAAGAGCCAAGACTTTCAAAATTTGTTTTCTTTATTAAATAAGATAACGGATGCAAAACGCATATATAATCTGCATGGATTTTGCTATAAGACATTAAAAAAGAAATGCCTAAATCTCTTGAAAGAACATCTTTATCCCTTAAGTATTTTTCTTGTTTTATACTATTTCTTATTATTGATGTTGTATCATTATAAGGTGGGTTTCCAACTACTATTATCTTGTCCCTGTCCGTTAAACCGTATTGCGCCCTTGAAATGTTTAATAAGCTGTTATGGTTAAAATAAGTATGTTGAGGATGTTGCTTCTTTGCAGTTAGAATTGCTTTATTATCAATGTCTGCTCCGATAGTCTTTTCTCCTCGCAAGAAACCGCCATAACCACAAGAGGTATCAACTATGCAATAATCTTGAAAATTATCAATATTCTTTTTTAGCATTTCATAAACAATATCAACAAGCCATTTTGGGGTATAATAACTTCCATAATTAACAGTATCTTTATATTTTAAATGCTTTTGATTCATGTTTACTCATTATTAGAAAATATACATTTTTTCTTGTTTTTCAAAATATTCAATGTTTTTCTTTTGAATATTCCAAAAATTTGTAATATAAGTTTTTTTTGGGAATTTTTATAATTCTTATGAATTTTATTTGAATAATTAAAAGTAAACTATTGCAGATTTAGCTGTCAGATGTAACTAATCTCGCTTCTAATCGTTTTAATTTGTGAACAAGAGATTTGAGTATGAATGCTGACGAGTTTAAAGCTAAGGTTTTGGTGCATAAAGATAAATGCTACCGCTTTGCTTTGAAAATGCTCAGCGACAGCGAAGAAGCAAAAGATGCTTTACAAGAAGTTTTTCTTCGGCTCTGGAACAAAAGAGAAAAGCTAAAAAAACACTCTAATATTGAAGCTTTCGCTATGCTGACAACGAAAAATCTGTGTATTGATAAATTAAGATTCTCAAATAGATTTATAAAAGATTATGAATTTGAACAAGTTAGCGATAGCGTCAATATAGAAAAAAATGAGGAAGAACGGACTTCTGTTGAAATAATAAAAAAAATTATTGAAAAGCTTCCAACGCAGCAAAAAATGGTGATTCAGCTTTGCGACATCGAAGGGCTGACGATTGATGAAACTGCGAAACAACTCGATATGCAGAACTTAAACGTCAGGGTCGCCCTTTCAAGGGCAAGAAAAAAAGTGAAGGAAACACTAATCAAAGAGTATGATTATGAAAGACATTAGAAAAATAATTAATAATTATTTTGATGGAAATCTGTCGAAAGAAGAGGAAGACGCTTTGAAAGAGTTCGTGCTAAAGCACGACTTGACAAGCGAATACAGTTTCCTTAAAGATATGTTTGAGCATTTTGAAAAAGAAAAGCAAATTTCTCTTCCTCAAGACTTCGAAGATAATTTGTTTGTGAAAATCAATGAAATTGAAAGTAGAGAAAATAAAGTAAAAAGAGTAGTAAGCTATGCTATTACTGGAATTGCTGCTTGCCTTATCATATTTATTGGCGTTTTTTACTATTCTCAGCTTTCAAATAATAAAAGCGATGAGCTGAGTCGCGCCCTGGTGGAAGATGAGGAGTTGAATACAACTTATGAGGCATTTCTTCTTATGAATTACTATATTGGTAAAGGGTTTAGCTCAATCGAAGAATTGAACAAGCTTTCTATCGCGCCGAATGAAATTCAAAAATTAGAAATACTTTACGAATATAAATCAAAGTTTTTAAATAATAAATAAAAGGGGAAAAGGTGAAAAACTGTTTTATAATCATTGTGCTTTTTCTGTTTCCTATAATTGTTTTTGCTCAGAACCCGGCTATAGATGAGCTTTTAAAAAGGTATTCAAATGCAGAGGATGCGACAATTGTCGATGTTACCCCGGAAATGCTCTACTTACTGGCTGGGGAAATTGCTGAAGGCAAAGATTTTGAAAACCTTTTAGAAAGCATAAAAAGTGTAAGAATTCTTACTATTGAAAATAAAACTTCAAGTGAAGCAAAAAAAGGCAGTTCAGATTCAAAAACATATAGCGAATTTAAAAAAGACTTTAAGAAAAATATTAATAGCTCCGAATATACAAAATTAATGGAGGTGAAAGAAGGCGGAAATACAGTTCAGTTTTTAATTAAAAAGAATCGTAAAAATCAAAATAATATAAACGAATTTTTGATGGTTGCAATCGAAAGCAGCAGCGCAACATTAATCTATGTTGTTGGCGATATAGAACTTAAAAAACTTATGGACTTATCTAAATCCTTGGGTATTAAAGGTTTGGAAGGTGTTAAAAAATTTAAAAAGTGATTAAGCTGAGCTATGCTTTTTCTTTGTAGCGAAGAATTTCATAAATTCGCATTTTGAATTTTCCTAATTTCTTTTTTCTGATATTCCTTTTTTTTGATTAAACTAAACCCAAGCAATGCACTAAGTTTGCTTGGGTTTTATTTTTTTACTCCGTTCTATTCCTTAAAATTTCTCAAGTTTGTTTTTTTTCCTTTTTTGTCTATTGCAAATACTTTAAATTCAAATGGTTTAAGCTTATTTGCTGGACTTATAATAAATTCTTGTATAAATGTCGGAATAGGGTTTTCAAATGAACGCAGATTGCCACGCAGTTCTCGATATATCGCATTCCCTTCTATTTCCAAACTAACAATTTCATTAAATTGCTGCTTGTATTTGCCATAACACTTGGTTGTCAAAATTAGCTCGCCATTCTTATTTTTTATAAAATCGCTAATTTCGGAATTTGGGTAGTTTAAGACTTTAATATCGTATTTTTGCCCAAACAGTTGATTGTCTATATAACGCTCGAGGGTTAAAGTTTTATCCACTAAAGAATATTCTGGCTTAAAATAAAACTTTTCTCCATGTTGGCTCGCAGCAAGAACCTTGCTTCCATCTTGCAAATATGCCTTTACTTCTGCTGAACTTAAAGGTAATTTAGGGTCAATCGTATATGTTTTTTCTGGATACATTTCAGCTGCAAACGCGGGATGCTCAATTCCTTGAGGCATAAGGCGAAAGGATACTTTAACCTCTTCCTTGTCAGTTTTCCTTATCACTTTAATTTGCACGGTCGTTTTTCCAAAGTTCGGAGCTTTCCCTTTGACTATAATTTTATCTCTGCTTGTTTCACTAATAATTGCCTCGCCTCCATTGTTTTCTGGCTCGCAAATTACTTTTATTTCCGGTTTAGCAGCTAAATCTTGAAGCAAATTTATATTGCTTGCAAAAATGGTGTTTTGCCAATTTTGTGAGGCAATAAGTCTCATATCAGTTTTGTCAAGGTATAAATTGAAATTTTGTAAATTGATAAGGTTAGCGTTAGGTATACCTTGTATTTGCGGAATGCTCCCCCTGTCATCTTGGGGGTAACTATTTGGATTGAATGCTAATTCAGTACTTTGAAAATGCTCATTATAAACGATATTAATTCCAAATTTTCCCTTTAACTTATTTGTTTGATAAATAGAACTGCCATCGTCCAGCTCTTTTTTGGTGATGGCGCTTGCGTCAATATGGACAATATAGCTTTTGCTTTGCTGAAGAGGAAGTTTCGGCTCCCAATAAAAAAAAGCTTTATTTTCTTTAATATTTTCAATTGTGCGGAAGGAAATTTGTTTGTAAGGATTCTCTTTTAGCTGGCTGCCAATCGTAGCGTCTTCAATAAAATAGTCAAAAGAAATGCTTTCTATATTGTCAGACCAAAAAAAAGTATTCACAGAGTCGAAAGCTTCTATTTTAGCTCCAAGCGAATCACTATCAATAAAGCAATTAAGCGTGTTTTGCTCAATATTCAAAGATGTTTCAGGCGAGTAGGTGCGAGAAGTGAAATTAGAATTTTGCTCCTCAATCTCCTTTTTATCGGGTATTAATAGAATCAGTGCAGCAAGGTATAGCACAAAATAAATTTCTATCGTTTTATGCTTTCTGATTTTCATAACCGTTTGATATATTAGCAAGTAACAATTTTTCTACTTCTTTTTTAACAGAAAATTCCACTTCTTCTTTTCTGATAAGCTTTACTGTTTTTTTAAGTTCTTTTAAAGATTCGTTAAAATCATTTAAAGACCCAGCTGTAGTTCTCATAGCGTTTAACAGCTCTGGGTTTGGGCTAACGGCATCTTTTGTAAAACTTGAAAGCTCTTTTATTGATTGAATAATTTCACTTTGCTGCTCTAACAAACTTTTTATATTTTCGTTTTGGTCCTCAATTTTAATAAGGGCTGCGGCAAAATCTCGACTAATTTCACCAATTTCAAGCAATAGTTCATCGTTTTTGTGTTCGTCTTTATTGTCGGCATTATTATGCTTAATTTCTTCATTTGGAGTATAAAGCATAACTACGAACATAAAAACCAAGAGCATTGCCTCAAAAATAACACCGGCAATAACCATATTATCGCTAATCGAATCGCTGAAACGCCTTATACCAATTAAAGTTAGCAAAATTGCGGCACCGAAATATACAAAGGAATTGATTGTTGTAAAATAAAAACGATTTACAATTTCTTCGAGCCAAAGAGCGGTTCCAGAGAAAAAGCCGAGTGGATGCCGAACAGTATATTGAAAAGTGGAATACTTAAACAACTCAGTCTCGGAAGTGCATAATCTCCAAAGGGTTGCAAGAGCGCTAAAGCTCGAGCTTTGTTTCTCATAACGCAATTCTTTAAAAATTTCAGTTATAAGATTTCTACCTTCAATCGTTGTAAGCGTTTGTATTGTTTTCATTTATACGTTTTTATAATTGTTAATTATTAATTATTAATTATTAATTGTTAATGATCGCTGCTCAATGTGAAGCCACCGTCTACGATTAAATATTGACCTGTAATATAATCGTTGCAACTAGCAAAAAAATAAACTGCTTCAAAAATATCTTCTGCTATTGCTAAACGCTTTGCTGGAATTTTTTGTATTGGAAACATAGATTCATCTGCTTCGTTCCGCTCATCTGGAAAATCAATCATTCCAGGGCATACGCAGTTTACTTGAATATTTGGAGCAAGCTCTTTTGCAAGCGAGCGAGTTAATTGAATCACAGCGTTTTTTGAAATATTATAAGCCATTCGCCCATTCCAAGCAGCAAAGGCGCCAAAAGAAGAAATATTAATAATTTTTCCCTTTTGATTTGCGATTTTTGTAAACTCTTTTGAACAAAGAAATTGAGCTTTTAAGTTAACTGCAAAAACCTCATCCCAGAGCGGTTCTGTTAAATCTTTTAAAAAAGTTTTTTTAGGAAAAACGCCTGCATTGTTTATCAATAAATCTGGAACAATGCCCTTTTTTTGCAAAGATTGAAAAAGCCCTTCGATTTCACCTGAATTTAGCAAATCTGCTTGTTCCAGATAAGCATCTACTTTATATGAGCGAACGATATCAGCTGTTTTTTCAGCTTTTTCCTTCGAGTTATTATAATGCAAAACCACTGACCAGCCCTTGCTTGCGAAGCTAATTGCAAGTGCTTTTCCTAATCTTATTCCAGCTCCAGTTATAAGTGCTATTGGCATATTTTAAATAATTGTGTGAAAAATAAAATGT
>JAAYJM010000211.1 GCA_012522895.1 Ignavibacteria bacterium | reverse complement strand
TCAATTCGACGCTGAAAACTCTATGCTGTCTAAGTTGAAACTTCCCTTTACTCTTTTCTTTTGATTTGTCCATAACTTTTACCTATTTTTGTTGAAAAAAAGTAAACGTCATTTAGGACAAGACAGACTCCCGACTCCCGACTCCCGACTCCCGACTCCCGACTCCCGACTCCCGATTCCCGATTCCCGATTCCCGATTCCCAATCAAGAAAACCACGCTTCAAAATGACCCTAAAAAATCAGCCTAATCCCAGCTCAAGATTTACTGCATCATAATTATCGTTTTTATGCAAAGGCAAAGTGAAATAGAAAGTGCTGCCTTTTCCGACTTCGCTTTCTACCCAAATCTCGCCATTATTTTTTTCTACTAATTCTTTGCTTATTAAAAGCCCAAGCCCAGTCCCTCTTTCACCAGCTGTTCCTTGGCTTAAAATTTTCTTATCTATTCTAAATAAATCATTTTGAGTTTGCTCGCTCATCCCAATTCCGTCATCTTTAACATAGATACAGGCTTTGTTCTCTGGCGATTCTTTTACACCAATTGCTATGTTCCCGTTTTGGTTTGTAAATTTAATCGCATTTGAAATTAAGTTTCTTATAACGGTATTTATCATTTGATAGTCAGCTAAAACGAGCATATCTTCTGGAATTTCGTTTTTTATTGCGATATTTTTTTCTTTAGCCAAGTTGTCGGAAAGTTCAATATTCTGCAACACGGTTTTATTCAGATTAATTGAATCAATGCTTGCTTTCAACCTTCCGCGCTGCAATTGCGTCCATTGGAGAAGGTTTTCAATCAGCTTATAAAGATTAGTTGCTGAGTTCTGCATACCATTAGCAAGCTCTTTAATCTCTTCTTTTGGCATAAAGTCTATGCTTTCGGCAATTATCCCGGTAAGACCGATAAAGCCTTGAAAGGGGCTACGCAAATCGTGTGAGATTATTGAGAAAAACTTGTCTTTTTCAATGTTTATTTTTTCGAGCTTAGATTTTGTTCTGCTCAGCTCTTCGATAAGCATATTTTTTTCTTCAAGGTTTGCTTCAATTAATTCCTTGGACCGAATAAGCTCTTCATTCTTTATTGACAACTGAACGGTATATTTGTCAATATCTTCTTGGTTCTTTTTCTTGTCTGTGATGTCTCTACTAACAAAAACCACAGCAACGGGCTGATTGTCTTTGTCTCTTAAAATACTTGAATGAGTTTCAGTAAAATATGAAGAGCCATCTTTTCTGAGCATTAAATATTCAGTTGGTCTTAAAAACTGATCTTTTACCCGCTCTTTGAAATAATATTTAGCTTTTTCACGATAAGATGGGTGAATGAAATCGAAAATACTTTCACCTATGGCTTCTTCTGTGTCTTTATATGCTCTCATTTTTGCCTCTTGTTCTGACGCAAACTGCAAAGTGCCTTCTAAGTCGGTAATTACAATCCCATCTGGAATAGTATCAATAAGTTTTCTTAGTTTTTCTTCGCTTTCAAACAAAGCTTTTTCAGCTGCTTTCCTGTCTGTTATATCGTAAGCTATTCCAAGCTTAAGAAGACGCCCATCTGACCATTCGATCATCCGATTGTATGATATATAAGTTTTGCCTAAACGACTTGTTACTTCCCTTTTATCCACTTCTGGATAATTTCTCTTTAGCTGCCCAGTATTGCAAGCATCACACATTTCTCCTCGTCCGAGCAGCATTTCATGGCAGGACTTAGCAACGATTTCTTCATTATAAAAACTTTTAAGCTTTTTATTAGCGAAAACAATCTGAAAAGTATCGGGGTCGCTAACAAAGATAATCTCATCCATACCGTCGAAAATTGAGAGCAGTTGCTTATATTCTTTAACTAACTCTTGCTCATGTTTTTTTCTTGAACTAATATCAAGATAGGTTGAAAGAACGCATTCTTGATTTTTATAGTTAATAATAACACCGCTGGCAATAACCCAAAAAGCATTTCCTTTTTTTGAACGTAAGTGCATTTCGAAATCTTTTGCTACACCTGTTTTTTTTAATTCATCAAGCCAAGCTAATCTGTCGTCTATATTCATCCACAAAGGTGCGATTGAGCTTGTCTTTGGATATTCGCTTTCTTCGATTTCAAATAACTTTCTACATTTTGGGTTCAAATAAAGAGGAACACCGTTAAAATTAATTATGCTAAGAGAAATCGGCAAATTCTCAATAATTTTTTCGAGCTGTAATTCGTTTGCTTTTAGTTGCTTAGTAATATTAACCTTTTCTGTAACATCACGAATAATATACAGAACATTGACTGGCTTATTGTTTTCGTCAGTTAAAATATTTGCATTAATTTCTGCATAGTAAGGCGAGCCATCTTTTTTTAGCATCACATATTCAGCAATTCCAGTTAAATTACCTTTAAACATTTCAGAAATAAAATAGTTAGCTTTTTCGTGGTGATTTGGATCTAAAAATTCAAAGACCTTTCGTCCTATAATTTCCTTCTTAGTTCCAAAGCCTTTAGATTCAACGCCTTGCGGGTTTATATATGTGATTACACCTTCTAAATCAGAAATTGCAAGCATATCGGGCAATGTTTCAATAATTTTAGCAAGCCTCTCCTCGCTTTTTTGTAAGGAGAGCTGCAGCTGCTTTATTTCTGTAATGTCGATGTCATAGCCCTCGTAAGAAACTATTTCGTCGCCTTCAAAAATTGGGACAGCATAAGAAACTATCCAAATCGAGCCACCATCTTTTTTAACCATCTTGTTTTCTAAGCCCCGAATGCCGCTTTTATTATTTAGCTGTTTGCGTATTGTGTCCCTATATCCTTCTCTCAGATCCTCAGGCTGCAAATCATAGTAATAGACTTTCCCTTCTATTTCTTCTTTTGAATAGCCCCATATTTTTTCTACATTATCGCTAACACGCAAATATAATCCCTTTATGTCTATCTCCCAGCTGACGATTCTGCTCAATTCTGATATTTCATCGAACCTTTGCTTGCTTTTCTGAAGCGCTTTTATACTTTCACTTTTTTCACTTGCATTTTTATCAATAAAAATCAAGGAAAGGAGTTTGCCGCAAGCACCTTTTACAATACTCACACTTGTTTTTGCTAAAAAAGTAGTGCCGTCTTTGCTTTGGAATCGAAAGGAAAATACAGAGTTTTTTTCGTGCTTATATAGTTTTTTTATTTCCTGCAAAGCTATTGCTTTTTCGTTTTGATGGAGAAATTCAAAAAACTTCTTCTTTGCCAATTCTTCTTTTGAAAAGCCAAAGCTCTCTTCCAAAGCTATATTCGTTTTAATAAAATTGCCTTCTTCGTCTATTGTGCATAGCAATTCAGGGCTAAGATTGAAAAAACTATCATATTCATCAAAACCAGCTTTTTCCTCTGTGATGTCGAAAAACATCGCCGAAAAATACTGCGTATTCTCTGAAAAAACTTGTATTTTATACCATTTGCAGCTATCCTTTTCGAACTGCACAAATTCTTTTGCTCCGCCAGAAAAAGAAATTTCAGCAATATCTTTTATCCATTTAAGGGGCGCATTTGCTATGCCTGGCGCTATTTCTGACGCCTTTTTATTAATTATGTTTTTATCAGATAAAACTAATTGTTCAAAAGCATTGTTAATTTCAAGGATAATAAAATCAACAGCTTCCCCCGTGCTATTCAGCACAATCTTATTATATGAATGCGCTATCGGGGCGTTTTTAATAATACTCTGGTAATTAATAGGTTCCATCGCTTTATATAATAAATGATAGAGTATTTAATTGTATTTTAAATTTAACAAATAAGATCTTGCAATATAAGAAAATTTGTGTAAAAAAAACATTTCATGGTTTAATTCATTTTTTTTATAATCTTGTTTACTTAGCGAGATATAATTTAGCAAGCTCTTATAAAGTTATTTCAACACTTTTTTTGCAATTTGGGCATACTGCTTTTTCAGCATCAATAATTTTGCAATTTAAAGAATTGTAGGTCCTTTCAATTAAAAGCTCTTTGCAATATGGACAATAAGTATTGCTTGCCTTGTCTAAATTTGTGTTGCCAATATAAACGTATTTTAGTCCATTTTTTTGAGCAATTTCTTTTGCTTTTATCAGTGCATTCAAATCGGTTGCTTTCGCGTTTTGCATTTGATAAGTAGGGTAAAATCGGCTAAAATGCAGCGGAATATCGCAAGAAATTCCAGCAATAAATTGGCTTATTTTTTCAAAATCTTCATCTTTATCGTTCAAGCCGCTTATAACTAAATTTGTAATTTCCAACGCAATTTTCTTGCTTTTGTAAATAGCTTTTATATTTTCTAAAACAGGCTCAAGTTTGCCACCCGCGATTTCTTTATACATTTTATTATCTAAAAATTTCAAATCAATATTCATAGCTTGAAGCAAGTTTTCTTTTAGAATCAAATCCAAAACTTGTGGAGTGAAAAAGCCGTTTGTAACGAACAAATGGAAAAGATTTTTGTATTTCGGAATTTCTTTTGAGTATAAAATTATGTCGCGAGCGTATTCAAAAAATATTGTTGGCTCTGAATAGGTATAAGCTATTCCATCGAAGTTATATTTTGAGCAAATTTCAAAAAAACGCTCAACCCGAACAGTTGGACTTAATGCAAAAGAGCGGGATTTGTAGAACTGCTGCGAAAGGTTGCTATTCTGACAGTTCTTGCAAGAAAAATTGCAGCCCGGCGTCCCAAAGGAAAGCACCCGAGTTCCGGGCTTAAAATTATAGAGCGGCTTTTTTTCGATTGGGTCAATAGCAAACGCTTCAAGTTTTCCCCAAGTTATTGTAAAAAGCTCGCCTTCGATGTTCTTTCTCAGATTGCAAATGCCATAATCACCTTTTTCAATTTTGCAAAAGTGAGAGCAAAGCAAACAAAGAACCCTTTCCCTGCTTATCTTCTTAAAAAACATCGCTGGATGATAATATAGTTTATTC
>JAAYJM010000210.1 GCA_012522895.1 Ignavibacteria bacterium | reverse complement strand
GCTATGGAAAATATAAGTCCGAAAGCACTTTACCGCTTGCCTTGGAATTTTGCGGACAATGCGATTTCTTGGCTCGAACCGACAAGCAAATGCAATCTTCATTGCGATGGCTGTTATAGAGAAAATAGAGATAACTCTCATAAATCCTTAGAAGAAATTCAAAAAGAATTAGATGTTTTTGAAAGACTTAGAAAAACTGATGGTGTTTCCATTGCGGGCGGTGAACCGCTTATGCACCCCCAGATTGTGGAAATTGTTAAAATGGTTAAAAACAAAGGCTGGAAGCCAATAATCAATTCAAATGGAATTTTGCTCAATAAAGAGCTTTTGTCTGATCTAAAAAAAGCTGGCGTTTACGGCTTCACTTTTCACGTTGATAGCAGGCAAAACCGCCCTAATTGGAAAGGAAAAAATGAAATTGAGCTTAATGAACTTCGGCTCTATTTAGCTGAAATGCTTGCCGAGCAAGGTGGAATCTCCTGTTCATTCAATGCGACGGTTTATCCAGAGACAGTGCAATATATGCCCGAAGTTTTAAAATGGGCTCAAAAGCATATTGACATTGTTAATGTGATAGTTTTTATTATTTACAGAATGGCTATTTTTGGCAAGGAATTCGAGTTTTTTGTCGGGCAAAAAAAGGTCAATTTCGATGATATGGCTTATGCAAAAGAGGAAGACAGCAGAAGAGTTGACATTACTTCCCTTGAAATGGTGGAAGAATTTAGAAAAGCATATCCAGATTTTCAACCTTGCGCCTTTTTAAATGGGACGATAAATCCCGATTCTTATAAATGGCTGCTCACGGGACGTCTTGGGAATAAGCATCAAATATTTGGATATACTGGTTCAAAATTTATGGAATTAGTGCAAACTGTAAAGCATTTATTTACAAATAGTTATTTAGCATATTCAAAACCATCAATTTTAAAATTAGGGCATTTATATCTTTTGCTTGCTCCATTTGATAAAGGGTTGAGGAAGGCATTTAAAAGCTATTTCAAATCATTTTTAGAAAATCCCAAAGCGTTTTTTAATAAGATTGTTTATCAATCGGTTATGATAATTCAGCCGGCAGACGTTTATGAAAATGGCGAGGTTAATATGTGCGATGGCTGTCCGGACATCACAGTTTGGAATGATAAACTCGTTTGGTCTTGCAGAATGGAGGAGCAATACCGCTGGGGCGAAAATGTTCGCATTGTCCCAAAAGCTGAATAGCAGCTAAATTAAGCAAAAAAAGAATTTGTGAAAAAAGAGTTTAAAGGATTGTTGTCAAGCAATGATGCTTGAACTACTCAATAAATAAGTAGAACAGGCATCTTGCCTGCCCAAAAATTTGAATGCTTAGCACAAATCCATCAGACTCCCGATTCCCGATTCCCGATTCCCGACCTACTCAAACAAATAATGCTTTTTCACTGGCTCAAGCACGTTCCAAACGCAGCTTAAACCCTTTGGAAAAGTAACGAAATCGCCTTTCTTGATTTCAATTTTCGTATTATTTGCTTCAACAATCACTTTTCCTTCTAAAAATAAACACATTTCTTTGGAATCGTAGAACCAATCGAATTTCGAGATTTCCTTGGTCCAAATTGCCCAAGTGCGAATTCCCATTTGCGTAATTTCTTCTTCGCTTAATTTTTTTACTTCAATTTTCATTTTGTTTCCTTTTATCTTAAATCAATAATTTCTACTTCTTTTGGAATGGAAAGCTTAAATTGGCTGTCGCTTAAAGTTAAGTCAGTTTTAAGATTGCTAATCAGCCAATTTGATATTTCGTTATTGTTAATCATTTGTATTTTTAATGGATTATGTGTTTTATGCTCGAGCCATACATGAATTTCATTATTATCTTTGGCGCTGCTGCCTTTCTTTTTCATAATTAATAGTAGTGAGTTTGATTTTGAGCTATGTTCACGCTTCAAGTCTATTGGCTCGTATTCGTTTAAAAATTTAAAAAAAATTGTTTCAATAGAACTGCCCTCAAGATAGCTTTCGTTGAAATCTGAAATAATTACCTGTTTATCTTGAATTGAGTAGTTCCAGAGCGTTTTTCCGTTGCATTTGATAATCCTGCTGCTTGCTTCAATAATGTATTTGTTTCCTTTTTTTGCTTTTATTGTGCCGGAAAAAGATTTCATTTCCCCACTTTGAAAATCAAAAGAAATGCTGCTTGCTTTTGTAAATCTACTTGAAAGCTGAGAAAAAAGCTCTTCTTTAGTTTGAGAAAAACTTTGTGAAAGAGCAAAAAGGAGCAATACACCTGTTATTTGAACGATTTTACTTATCATAAATTCTCGCTTTCGTAGGATTTTTTAATCCAGAATATTTTTCTAATTCTGCGTAAACATTCCCAATTAGTATTTTTGTAGATACTTTGACTGGGATTTTATTTTCATCGTCACTTAGCCAAATTAATATTTTCCCCTCGCTTTTAAAAAGTCCACCTTCGCTAACAAGAGGCTCGATTACTAAGCATCTAAACTTACCAGCTTTAGCTTCAATGGTTTGCTTGCCAAGGTATTTAACTCCCAAGTTCCAAGTGGAATCCTTGAAGAAGTTCTTTAATTGCAGCAGCTCACCCCTTTTCATTGCAGCAATATCTAAAGTTCTAACATAGTAAAATGCAGAAACAATGTCGTGGACATATTCTGGAATTTTGATTTTTTTTTCACCAGCTATTGCAAAGTTATTTACTTGGTCGAAAGATGCTTTGTAGTCCCTTTTGTATCCCCCCTCCCTTATTCTTTGCTGAAATTCCCAAGGGAAAAGCCCTTGAACGTCAAGAGCGGTTTGGTAAGCGTCTCTTACCTTGTAAATCCACTCCAAGCTTTTCATAGAATTAACCTGAAAGCGAATATCGTAGCACTCCCGATTATTATGATAGACGGGACGAGGGAGTATTTGAAAATATCCAGTGCCAGCCTTTACGAAAGAATAAAGCACTGTGTATTCTAATCTTTCGCCATAGCTAAAGGCATTGTTTTTCAATGTTCTAAACGCAAAGTCTTCTGCTTTCGATATATTGCTGCTTTTATTAGTTTGCAAAGCAGCTAAATTACTTGTTCTAACAATAAAGTATACGAATAGTATGCAAATTGCTATTGCGATTGTTTTTAAACTTTTTTTTCTCATCATATTTTCCTACGCTTTTACACAATGACGTAATAATTGAAATAAAATTTAAATTCCCTTATAT
>JAAYJM010000209.1 GCA_012522895.1 Ignavibacteria bacterium | reverse complement strand
GTCAACACACTATTTATGTTTTATACAACATTATTTACACATTTACTAACAATTATTGTGGGATTTTATTATGGAAACAACAATTTCTAATGAGGCTCAAAAACTTGAGGTAATTCAACGACAAAAAAGTATGTGCGCCAAGTGCGGGAAAATAGTTAATGAAAACATTGACGGAGTTGAATTTGGAGTCTTCTCTTTTTCAAATATGCTTAAAAGTGATTTTCAAGCAGAAGAAAACATAGACGACCTAATTCTTTTATGCAAGATCTGTCATCATTCAATAACAAACGGCGGCTCTGATGTTCAGCACGATGACTTGAAAAAATATCAGTATCCTCACGCAAATTTTTCCAATTATAGCTATGATGAGCTTTTTAAGGATATTAAAGAGCGTGTTCTCTCGCTTGCTGATTTTTCTCGAACCGTTCAGCCAACTGAATTAAAACTTGCCAAGCTTAAACTTAAAGACACTCGCTTAGCTTTGAGAGGGCTGTATCTTCAAGAAGAGAATTTTGCCGAGCTTGATAGCATTTTAAAACAAACAGAAGAAAGTTTAAATAAAATGCAGGCAGTTGAATCCGACAAATTTGAGAAAGAAACGATTGCGAATTATAATCTACTTAAACCTCAGGTAGATGAAGCTGTCAGCTTTGCGAAAAACACAGTCGATTTCTCTAAAGCTCGGGAAATGCTTATAAACGCTCAGAATCAATTTAAGGATTACAAGCTAAAAAGGGAGCAGCGTAACGAACTAATAACGATGATAACAGACAGCTTTGATGAGTTGAGCCAGCGCCAGCGAGTTGAGCGCGAGCGATACGAAATGGAGTGCATTGAGAATTATCATAGCATAAAAAATAAAATTGATGAAACTTTTAATTTTATAAGCAGTTCAAAAAATTTCAGCAAATCTCGTGAAGCACTTATCAAAGTCCAAGGAGAATTTAAAGGGCTAAAACTTAAAAAAGAGCAAAGGGAGGAGCAGTATTCTCGAATCCAGCGAGCTTTTGATGATCTAAATGAAAAACAACAAGCCGAGCGAGAGCTATATGAACAAGAATGCAATGAAAACTTTGCTAACCTTTCAAAAATTGTCGAAGAATCCATTAATTTTGCAAATTCCACAACTGATTTTAAAGAAGCAAGAGAATCTTTAATTAAAGCTCAGCAAGCTATTAAAGGTTTCAAATTAAATAGAGAACAACGCGATCTTCTTTTCCAAAACATACGCGAAGTGTTTAACGAATTGAACGTTAAGCAAGAAGAGCATAGAAAACAGTTCAGCAAAGAAAGTCAAGAAAATTACGAAAGGATTTCTAAAAAAATAGAAAATGCTCTCACCGACCTTGAAATGCTATCAGATTTTAGGCATATACGTGAAAATTTGATTGCTATCCAGGGTGAGGTTATGATTTTAAATATTAAGCGCGAATTAAGAAGCGAACTCTTTGCTAATATTAGAAATGCTTTCTCAATTCTCGATAATAAAAGAAATGAATACCGCGAGCATAAAAGATTAGAAAAGCTTACAAAACTCCAATCTATGCTTGCCAATCTTGAAGGAAAAGTAACTCGGCTCGAAGAATCTATTGAAAGGGACAAAGATATTCTTTCCAATTTTGTTACAAGAGTAAGCCAAATCACTACAAGCGATGAAGATAGTATGAAAGCCGAGCTTAACACAAAAATTGATATGATTAATCTAAGAATTAAAGAAAAAGAATTAAGTTTACAAGAAGTTCAGCAAAAAATATTAGATATTCAAAAAGAATTAGACATCACACAGGGACAACCTGTTTAATTAAATAGGATTATTATGGATTTAAAATCTATTCAAAAAGAATTAAAAAAAGCGAAAGCTGACGGCTGGCTATTCTATGATTTTCATAATAGAGACGCCATTGCAGCCCGCATTTTAAAAATGGACACAAGCAGATTTGCTTCACGCCGTTGGTTCTATTATATTCCAAGCGAAGGCGAGCCAAAAAAACTTGTTCATGCTATTGAGCCTTGGCGCTGCGACCATCTCCCGGGCAAAAAACTCATTTATTTAGAATGGAAGCTTCAGCATCAGCTATTAAAGGAAATGCTTGAAGGCGCAAAAAATATTTTGATGCAATACTCCCCTAATAATGCTATTCCTTATGTTTCTATTGTCGATGGTGGAACAATAGATTTAATAAGGAGCTTTGGCGTTGAGGTGCAATCAAGTGCCGATTTGGTAAGCATTTTCGAATCTCATCTTTCTATGGACGACTTGAAAAGCCACATCGAAGCGGGCGAGGTTTTACAAATGGTGAAAGATAAAGCTTTTAAAGAGATTACCCGACAAATTAAAGCTGGCTTAAATCCAAGTGAATTTGAGATTCAAACTTTTATGAAAAATCTTATGCACAGCAATAATATGACTTTTCCAGATGGACCTATCGTTGCTGTGAATGAGCATGCCGCAGACCCGCATTTCGAGCCTACTGCCGAAAATTTCTTCAAAATCAAAGAAGGTGACTTGGTGCTAATTGATTTATGGGCAAAAAAGAATGTTCCAGCAAGCATTTTCTATGATATAACTTGGATGGGATACGTTGGAGAATCGGTTCCAGATAAATTTGAAAAGGTATTTCAAGTAATTAGAAAAGCACGCGATGCCGCTGTTGATCTCGTTAAAGATGCTTTTGCAAACGATAAAGTGATTAGAGGCTGTGATGTTGACGATGCCTGCCGCGATGTGGTAGTTAAAGCTGGCTATGGCAAATACTTCATTCATAGAACGGGACATAATATTGGCGAGGAGGTTCACGGAAATGGTGTCCATATCGACAATCTTGAAACAAAAGACGAAAGAGTGATTATTCCCGGAACCTGCTTTTCGGTTGAACCCGGTATTTACATTCCAGAAGAAAAAATGGGATTTAGGACTGAGGTTGATGTTTTTGTTAGCGATGAAAGAAAAGTGGAGATCTTTGGTGCGATTCAACAAAATATTTTAGCATTGCTGTAAAGCGTTATCTTCTTTGGAAAATATAATATTATGAAGAATAAAATAGCGCCATCTTTACTTTCAGCAAATTTTGCAAATTTAGAACTTGAAATAAAGCGTTGCGAAGAAGCGGGTGCTGATCTGATTCATTTCGATGTAATGGACGGGCATTTTGTTCCAAACATCACCATTGGTCCATTGCTTGTTGATCCAATTTCAAGGCTTACAAAGCTCGATATTGATTGTCACTTGATGATAACTGAGCCAGATAGATATATTGAAAATTTTGCTCTTGCGGGTGCAAAAATGCTATCCGTTCACGTGGAAGCTGTTCCTCATCTCCATCGCACTCTCGCGTATATTAAAAGTTTTAATGTAAAAGCTGGTATTGCTTTAAATCCAATTACTCCGCTGTGCTTTGCTTTTGAGGCGGCGGAGTATTGCGATTTTATTTTGCTTATGTCAGTAAATCCGGGCTTTGCCGCTCAGAGCTTCATTGATTCTTTTCACAAGCGCGCAAGAGCTTTAAGAAAGTTTTTAGATGAAAACAATCTTTCTCATGTTGAAATTGAAGTTGATGGTGGAGTGAAAATCGATAACGTTAAGGAAATGGCAGATTCTGGAGCAAACATTTTCGTTAGTGGTTCCGGGCTTTTCAGCGGCGATTTAGTTCAAAACATAAGAGCGATGAGAGAAGCCCTGTCGTAAAAATTTTCCTTATTAAAAATACAAAAAAATCCCTACCTTCTTTGAAAAAGTGGGTAGGGATTTTTCCATTTCTGGACTCTTCATACTTCGGATTAACTTTGCAACCTTGTGACCTTGCTTAATCACGGTTCAAGCTACTAACTAACAGCCTAATTTTTTCACCATATCTTGCGCTGGCTTGTTTTTTGGGTCAAGCTGAATTACTTTTCTATATGCTCTGCAAGCGCCGTCTTTGTCTTCTAATCCTTGACTGGCAATCCCAAGATAAAGGAAAGCATAGCTATAGCTTGGGTCAAATTTTGTCCATTCAGTTGAGATTTTGTGCAGCTCTTTATAATTTTTTTCATCAAAAATAATTCCACAAAGCTTTGCAAAAGCATGGTTTGTATAATTTTTACCTTGAGCCGTTGTGTCCTCAGCGCCCTTTTCTATGGCAATTCTAAAAGATAATTTAGAAGAATCATTTGCCCCAAGTTTGCTGTAAACGTCCCCTTGATAAACATAAGTCAAAATATCGCTGGGATCGACTTCTATTGCTTTTTTCAAAAAGTTTAAAGCCGAATCAGGTTCTTCTAAAGATAAATAGCAAGAGCCAATATAAAAGTAAGTTTTTGCAGATATATTATCATTTTCGCAATTTTCTAACTGTTTGCTAAAAAAGTAAATAGCTTCTTCATTGTTCTTTATTTTCATCATAAGCTGCCCAAGGTTCACCATTAAATCGCATCTGCTTGGATTTTTTTCTATAAACCTTTTGAAAATCTGAGCTGAGCCTAAAGTGTCAGCATTTCTTAAAGTTGCAAAGCCATATCTTTCCAAATCCTCTGCTTCAAGCTCGCAATTAGCGTTTTCAAGTTCTTTATATGTTTCAACGCTCTCAGCATCATTTTGCTGGCGATTGTGGCATCTTGCTAAAAGGACAATAGATTTAAACTTTACAGAGTCGATTTCCTTGGAAACTTCTCTAAGAACTGGTGCAGCCTCATCACACTTGCCAATTTCGTATAGAGATTGAGCATAATACCATTTTGCAAGTGAGTTGTCTGGACGCAACTCTAAAAATTTGTGGAATGATTGTGCAGCCTCCACATATCTACTCGAAAAGTAAAACAAGCGTCCCTGTTCATAAAAGGCACGTGCATTTTTGGGATCTTTCTGAGTGATTGCGTTCCATTCCTTGAGCGAAGAAACTAATAAGTTTTGCCTTAGATCCTCGTCCTGCTCTGCTAAGCCCATTTGGTAATAAGTGGTTGCAAGTTTAATTCTGGCTTCAATCAGATTTCCATCTAATTTAAGTGCTTCCTCGAAATTTATGCGTGCTAACTCATAGACTTGCTGCGCGAAGTAAAGCTCTCCAAGTGCAAGAAAAGCATCTGGTATGTTTTTGTTCTTTTCCCTTGCTTTTGTAATCATTAGCTCGGCTTGATTGAGCGAATCTGCTTCAATCAAAATAAAACCATATTCAAGATAATTATAAACATCAACTTTATCTTTGCTTATCGCTTGGTTAATTATTTTTACAGCTTCCGGATAGTTTGCAAGCTTAGATTGAACCCTTGCTATTTTCCGTAAAATCAATGAATTGCTCTTTAAATCGTTTGCCATTTTATAAACAATCAAAGCAGAATCGAGCTTATCGAGTTCGGCATAAACATCGCCGCATAAAGTTAATAAGCTTATATCTTTTGGATTCTCCTTAATAGCATCTTTTATATAATATGAAGCTTCTAAATAGTCGCGAGACCCTTCTTTAGCTTTTAACGTGCTTGTTGCGCTTTGACTAAATGCGTTTAATTGTATTGATATAACCAAGAATAAGATTAATGGTATTTGTTTCATTTAAACCTCTATAATGAATTATTGAACTAAATTTACTTTCGCGACTGCCGGAACAATTCCAATCCTATTAAAGTATTTTTGAACTATACCAGAGCCAAATCTAAAAAAGTTTACTATACTATTGGCATTTGTATTTTCGCCATCGAATGTCATAACATAATGCGTTACAATGTATGGATATAGCTTTTGAATGATGTTTGCTTGATGAACAGTTCTTGGAAAAATATATTTCCCTTTTTCATTCACAAAACTGATTGGCAAAGACTTAAGCTCTGGTTCGGATAAGAGATGGGACAAATAGCCAATGCCTATTGAGTTTTCATGCGTTTTCACATACTCCTTTACTGAATCTGTTGAGTTTAAAAATACTAATTTTCTTTTAATATTTTTATACTTAACAGTAAGATTGAGTAAATTTTCATACTCCGAAGAATGCTCATTATTAATAACAAAAGTTGGCTCTTCACTTAACTTTTTATAAAAAGAAGCGAGCGGAACCTCATTTGTTAAGCAACTTACAATTTGCTCATCTGTCAATGTATCTAAGGGAGTGCTTAATTGGGTGAAGAAAACCAAAGCATCATTTGCAATGGGGAATTTTTTTATTGACTCCACATTATGCTCTTTCATAAGAGAATCCTCTCTTTGGGTAAAATCCCTTGAAGTAAAGATGATTGGTGCTTCTCCCGTGAGGAGCTTTGCCATCACTTCCCAGCTTGTTGCCTGCTCCTTGTTTGTCTCTATTTCTTTAAAATGAGCGTTAAACTCAGAAAAAGGCTCTATTAAAATATTATAAATAGACTCATCGCAAAAAACTGATATGCTACTTTTTTCTATTGCTTTCTCTTCGTTTGTGCAAGCGAGATAAATAGCAGAAAATAGCACTACTATCAGTAAAAGAAACAAAACTTTATTCTTCGCTTTCATAAGCTCTCCTTTTTTTTAATTGGAAATAATAAGAAATCAATCTATATAAGCCCCAAAGAATAAAAACAATGCCCATTGCTTGGGATAGTGTTTTGCTCGGATGCTCTGGAACAAATATACCAAGTAATAGAAAAACTCCAATTACTATGAACGAAAATCTAACTATATAATTTAAAACTATATTAAACATATTCTTATTAATTCAGTTTATAGGCTCGTGATTAAAATTTTCCGTTCAATTTTTTAAAAAAAATGTCTTGAAGGCAAATATAAAACAATAATTTGCAGCAATCAAGACATTTACCTTTAAAGCGTTTTTATCTTAACTTAAATGAAATAGGAATACTCACCCAACAGCCAATTGCTTGTTTATTTTGGATAGCTGGAGTGAAAGTAGTCTTCATTATTGCGTCAATCGCAGCTTTGTTCAACATATCTGAATCTGTAGATAAAACTTCTGTTCTCAATGGTTTCCCTGTTTTATCCACATAAACCCTAATAACTACTCTACCCTCTATTCCAAGCTGGCGAGCCATATCTGGATAGACGACTCTTTTCTGTAGCTCAGCTAAATCAACCCCGGGCTCCTTTTCTACAGGTATGAACTCATCAGACCTTGGAATGACCTCGGGCGGAGGAGCAACAATCTTTTCTTGTTTCAAGTCCTCAATATTAAAATCTGGTGCCTGCGTAATATCCACAGTTCCTGTTTCGCGTAGGGCTCTTTCTAAGTCTTTAACCTCAGCAAATTCAGCGAGGTCTTGCGTAATATCTGCGTCTGGTATAGGAACTGGCGTTCCAGCTCTTGCTTCCATACCATAGTTGACAATTTGCTGTGCGTCTGGCGGTGGTGCCGCCTCGTCAATTTCTCCACTTTCTTCTTGGGGCGCTTGAATTAAGTCGAATTTGCTGATTACTGGTGGCGCTATTACATTGTCGCTACCTGTGCTTGTCAGAGCCAGCACAATGTTTATAATAAGCAATAAAATTACTGCTATAATTGTAATGATAAAAGATCGCCAAGTGTTTTTACGAATAAATTCTTTTATCTCAACTGCGCCGTAAGTGGATTTAGTTGGAATTGCGGCTACAATGTTATTAGTTGACATTTTCGCTTACTCCTTCCACACCTGTTTTTGTTAATCTTGTTTTATCTTCGTCATTGAGGACGGAGATTGTGAATCTGCGTTTTCTTTGAATAGGAACAAGTTCTCCTTGTTCGTTTTCTTCAGTTTCTTTTGATAACTCTTCTATGATTGACATTTCTGCAACATTGAGTTGGTCAAGCACAGCTATCATCAAGTCATATTTTGCCTTTTCGTCAATACTAAACAGAGTAATCAATCTGTTTTTTACATTTGGTTTTAAATTCTGCTCAAAGGCTAAATATTTAATACTATCAATGCTAATAAGCTGAGGTCTATTCGGATTGTTTGGGTCTTTTTCTAAGTCAATAGTTCCAACAAACCAATAAGTTCTGCCGTCTTCGAGCAAACTAATCGTAAGCAACTCTGAGGCTTTAACTTCTACTTCAGCGTATATTTCAGGTGGAATACGCATTTCCATCACCTGCGGCTTCAGCATAGTAGTTGTAAATAAAAAGAACATCAGCAACAAAAAAGTAATATCCACAAGCGGTGTCATATCAATATGGAAACCAACACGCTTTTTTTGTTTGCGTTTAGCTGCTTTGCCTCTTTTTTCTGATGCATTATCCATATATTTTATCTCCTAAAATATTCTATTAATTATGACACAATTATTAATATAATAGTTACACATTATTCTTCTCCAGATCGTTTTTGTGTAACATAGTTGAACACTCGCTGATTATTCTTATTCAAAATATTGATTACCGTGTTAATATACTTGAAGTTGACGTCTTTATCGGCATCAATGGCAAAAACAGCGTTTTGATTAACCGCTCTGGTCGCTTTTATCAAATGGCTAAGCGTGTTTGTATCAACTCTTACTAACATCTCAGTTTGTAACCTCTGACGCAATTCGTCTGGCAAATCCGGATAAGTATCGCGAATGGTATCTCTGTCTGTTGTGTTAGTCCAACCGAAATAAAAAGCAGTATCAGTTGGATTCTTATCATCAATATCAATGTTTATTAATGCTAAATCCCTTTCCGGAAGCTTAGCCGTATCGGCAGAGGCGTAAGGCCTTGTGATAGTGAATTGTTGCTCTGCTTCAGCTTCACTTTTAAATTTAGTTGTAAACATCAAAAATACTAAAAGCAGGAATGTGATATCGACTAATGGAGTCATATCAATCACAAAGCCCATCCTTTTTTTCTTAATCTTTGGCACGGGCAAACCCTCCTTTTATTGTTTTACATTTGCAGTGAAAATTTGTGTTACGTTTAAAATTGCTTCATCAATCATATAGACATAGTTGTCAACCTTTGTTGTAAAGAAATTATAAGCGACAATGGCGATGATAGCGCCACCAAGTCCGCCAGCGGTATTATAAAGAGCTTCTGAAATACCAACAGCAAGCTGAGAGGCATCGACAGTTCCAGTATCACCGAAAGCTGAGAACGCGCGAATCATACCGATAGTTGTTCCAAGAAGACCGAAGAGCACCGAAATCGAAGCAATAGTAGAAAGAATAACTAAATTCTTTTCTAATAGTGGTGTTTCAAGATTTGTTGCTTCGTCAATAGCTCTTTGAACTTCTGACATTTTCTTTTCTTTATCTAATTCGGGGTCGTCTTTGACGTCTTTGAATCTTTCGATGGAAGCCCGCATAATATTTGCCAAGCTCCCCCGTTGCTTCTCGCATTCTTTCAGAGCATCGTCATAGCTCCCCTTTATAAGATTGTCAACAGTTCTTTTAATATACATTGAAATGTCCCCTTTACCTCTGGCTTTGTTAATAGACAATTCTCTTTCAATAGCAAAAGTTGTAGCTATGATAATTAAACCCATCAAAATAGCAACAATCGGACCGCCAGTGTAAATCATACCGACAATATTTCCCGGAATGGGCTCTTTGCGTATTTCTCCGTCTTTAAAGTTACTGGGATCACCAAAGTAGAATTGATAAATCACATAAGAAACCGCTAATGCAAGAACGACTACGATGATATTAAATAAGTTTTTCATATAACCTCTAAATTTTTAAAATATTTATTTTGAAATAGATTTTACTGCTTCTTCTAATGTTCCAAAAATTGGGAACACCAATGTCAACTTTGTAATTACAAAGATGTTTTCAATTGACTTGCTAACATTGCAAAGGACGACCTGCCCGTTGCGTTTAGCAAAGTTTGCATGGGCAGAGATTAGCACTCCAAGCGCAGTAGAGTTCAAATAAGTTGTTTTTTCTAAGTTAATTATTAACTTATTTTTATTTTTCTGCGCCACCTCTGCAAGCGTAGTTCTCAATGTGTCTGTTTCTTCGCCACCGACAAACTGGCCCTTCAGATGGATTATCGCACCACCTATTTGCTCTTCTAATTTTACTTGTGACATAAACCACCTTTTTAAAAATACAATTTATTTTATTTTCAATATCATAGTTTTCAAAAATAAAAAAAATTTTCATTATTATTTTGTTTTTTTAATAAATATTTTAAATATTTTTTATAAAAGCGATTTAAACC
>JAAYJM010000208.1 GCA_012522895.1 Ignavibacteria bacterium | reverse complement strand
AGCGAGAAAAATAAGAAGTATTAAAGTATTTGCTGAAATCCAACCTTTCAATATAGATATTGCAAAAATCAAAGAAATTAACCCAAATGGTATTGTATTATCAGACAGATCGCAGCAAGTTCTGCGAGAAAATGAGTTTTTACTCAATAAAGAGATTTTTGAACTTGGAATTCCCATTCTTGGAATTGGCTATGGAATGCAGTTTATTGCAGAATCTTTTAAAGCTAAAGTAATAATTGATGAAAAAAGTGATCCTGGTGTAACAGAAATAGAAGTGCTCGATAAAGATGATTTATTTTTTGAAATAGCTAATAATTTTTCAGCTAAAATAAACCCAAACTTTGCATTAAAAGAAATTCCAAATGATTTCGAGATTATAGCAAAAAACTCAGACAGTTCAATTGCCGCAATTCGCTCAAAGGAGCAAATGATTTACGGCATTCAATTTTATATAGAAGATGAGCCAACTGGAAACGGGGCAAAGCTTTTAGAAAATTTTGCAAGAAGGATTTGCAAATGCAAAGAAGATTGGGACGAAAAAACAGTTATAGCAAGTCAAATAAAAGAAATAAAAGATAGAGTTGGGAATTCAAAAGTAATCTGTGCTTTAAGTGGAGGAGTGGATTCCACGACTTTGGCAGTGCTTTTGCATAAAGCAATAGGGGAGGGTTTGCACTGCATCCATATTGACACTGGTTTAATGAGAAAAAATGAAAGCAGCACAATAATTGAGCTGTTTAAAGAAAGTTTTCACATTCCAGTTGAGATTATTGATGCCTCAGAAATGTTTTTAGAAAGATTAAAAGGAATTACGAACCCGGAAACAAAGAGAAAGATTATTGGAAATACTTTTATTGAGCTTTTTGAAGAGGCTGCAAAAAAAATTGAAGGAGCCGAGTTTTTAGCACAAGGAACTTTATATCCAGATATTATTGAGTCTGTTTCGGCTGATGGTCGCTCTGTTAAAGTAAAATCCCACCACAACGTAGGCGGTTTGCCCGAGAAAATGAATTTTAAGTTAGTAGAACCATTTAAAGAACTTTTTAAAGATGAGGTAAGGGCGATAGGGCGCGAATTAAAAATACCGGAGCGTTTTACGGGTCGCCATCCTTTCCCTGGACCCGGGCTTGCAGTGAGGTTAATGGGAGGGATTACAAAAGAAAGGCTTGACATATTAAGAGAAGCTGATGATATTTTTACACAAGAGCTTAGAAATTTTGATTTATACAATCAAATCTGGCAAGCTTTTGTTGTTCTGCTTTCCGAAAAAACTGTTGGCGTCAGCAATGGTGAGCGAACATACCAAAATGTTGTTGCAATTCGAGCTGTAACAAGCTGCGATGGTATGAGTGCAGATTTTTTTGAGCTTCCATATCCTTTTTTAAGAAAAATATCAAATAGAATAATAAATGAAGTTCAGGGGATAAATAGAGTCGTTTATGACATTTCGACTAAGCCGCCCTCAACAATAGAATGGGAATAAACATAAATGAAAATTAGCCTTAGGGTATTTGCAGTTACTATATTAGCTATTGTTGTTTTTTGGTTCGTTCATTCAATACTAGTAGTTACAATATTTGAGTCTGGCAGTTTTTTTGAGCAGCTATTTCAAATGGACTCGCGGAAAATTTTTATTGTATTATCTGTATCGTTTGTTTTCTTTACTTACGCTTTTTACATTTCTTCAATATTAAGAAAGAATCAAAAACTTAATTCCGAGTTGAAAAGCAATGAAACTTTTTTAGATCTAACGCTTCTTTCAATTGGCGATGCTGTTATCGTTGCTGACAAGGAGGGAAGGGTTTTAAAGCTAAATAAAACCGCAGAAATCCTTACTGGCTGGAAAATTAAAGATGCTTTTCATAAGCACATTGACGATGTATTTGTAATAATAAATGAAATTACAAGGCAAAAAGCTGAAAATCCTTTCAACAAAGTCGTAAAAGAAGGAAAAACAATCGGCTTGGCAAATCACACTGCTTTAATTTCAAAAGACGGCAAGGAATATTCAATCGCTGACAGCGCCGCTCCAATATTTAAGGAAGATGGCGCTGTGGCTGGAGCAGTAATTGTTTTTCGAGATGTATCGCAAGAAAGAATTGCTCAAAAAGAACTTCAATACACTTTGCAAAAGCATGATAGCATTATCTCGCACACAGCAGACGCAGTGCTTTTAATAGACGAGGAAGCTAAAATTATTGAGTGGAATAAAGCAATGGAAAAAATTACATTGCTTAAAAAAGAAGATGTTCTTGGGCAGTTTCATTGGGATATTCAAGCCAAATATTTAACTGATGAAAGCAATATAATAGAAAAAACTGAAGAGTTTAAGCAAAAAGCTCTAAGCATTTTAAAGACCGGTAAAATAGAATGGCCGAATGGAAAAACTGAATTTCAAATTAAAAGAGCGGATGGAGCGATCCTGTATTTTGAGCAAGAAATGTTCATAATCCCGCAAAAGGAAAAATACTGGCTTGCAAGTGTTACACGCGATATAACAGAACGAAAGGCATTTATTGAAAATTTAAAGTTAAGTGAAGAAAAGTTTAGCTGCGCCTTCGAGGTATGCCAAGATTCAATTATCGTTACCCGTAAAGTCGATAATGTAATCGTTGATATTAATCCAAAGTTTGAATTGGAATTTGGTTATAAAAAGGAAGAAGTGGTTGGTAAAAAAGTCCAAGATGTCCAATTTTGGATATACCCAGAGCAAAGAAAGGCTTGGATCAAGGAGATGTCTCTTTCTGATCAAACATTGGACTTTGAAGCAAAAATTGCAACAAAAAAAGGATTTGTTAAGGACATATTAGTTTCTTCAGCTGTGATTGATGTGGCAGGTGAAGATTGCATAATTTCTTATAATAAAGACATAACAGAAAAAAAGCAACACGACAAAGAGCTTCAAGATGCCTTCAATAGTTTAGAGCTTTTAGTTCAAGAAAGAACGATTGAGCTTGAAACTGCAAACGTTGAGCTATCGGAAATCAATAGAAATCTAACTATTGAAATGCTTGAAAGAGAAAAAGCAGAACAAGCATTAAAGGAAAGTGAAAAAAAATATAAAGTCTTTATTGACCATTTGCCACTTGGTGTTTATAGAACTACTATAGATGGGAAGTTTTTGCATACCAACCCAGCGCTTGCGCATATCCTCGGTTTTGAGAGCGAAGAAGAGTTGAAAAAGCACCCTGTTTATAAATTTTATTTATCTGAAAGCGATAGAAACAATTTTCTTAATAGGCAAAGGGATAGTGGCAATATTGTTATAGAAGAAGTTGAATTGGAAAATGCTGATGGTGAAAGAATTTGGGTTCGCGATACTGGTAGAACTATTTTTGATGATAAGAATAATCCATTGTTCACTGACGGGATTATTGAAGATATTACCTGCAAGAAACAATCTTATTATGATTTGGAATTCCAGTATTCCTTCCTGCAAATACTTATGGATACAATCCCAAATCCAATTTATTATAAGGACGCAAAAGAAAAAAGATACATCGGCTGCAATTTAGCTTTCCTCAAATTTTTTGGTAAAACAAAAGAAGAAATAATTGGTAAATCTGTTTTCGATATGTATTCAAAACAAGCGGCTCTTCTTTATGACGAAAAAGATAAGGAGCTTCTATCAAAAAGATCCGTGCAAAAATACGAAGACTCTATGAGAGACGCAGAAGGCAATCTGCATTACAATATGATTTACAGAACGACTTATAATAATCCAGAGGGCGATGTAGCCGGTATTGTTGGCATCGTGCTGGATATAACCGATATTACATTAGCTCAGGAGCAGCTTTCTTGGGAGTCAAGTTTAAACTCTACTATGGCTGAGCTCTCGCAAGCACTTCTATCGGAAATGTCATTAAGTAGAATTTCTGAAATGGTATTAGAACACGGGAAAAGGCTGACAAGTTCCGAATTTGGCTACATAGGAACTTATTCTGAAGAAACAAAACAATTTAAGTTAGAAGCACACAGTTCAAACGCAACAACTGAATCACTATTGGGCAAAGGGAGTAGCTTGATTTTACATGATCCACAAGGAATGCATGGCTGGGTATTGAGAAACAAAGAATCGGTTTTAATTAATAATCCAAGTGAAGATGAAAGGTCGCTCGGCACTCCAGCTGGGCATTTTAAAATTGAAAATTTTGTTTCTGCGCCAGTGCTTTATAAGGACCAAATATTTGGCTCCATTGCGCTTGCCAACTCAAAAAAGGGCTATACCAAAAAAGATTTACTTATCGTGGAAAGATTGGCTTCAAGTCTTGCACTTGCTTCTTATAGAATTGAAGCTGAGGAAGGAATTCTTACAGCTTTATTTAAACAACAAGAGCTAAACGAATTGAAGTCAAAGTTCATTTCAACTGTATCTCACGAATATCGCACTCCTTTACAAGTAATAATGATGTCAACGCAGCTTCTTTCTAATTATGAGGAGCAAATTTCAATTGAAAATCGCACTAAATATTTTAATATGATTGAAGAGTCAGTTAAAACAATGGATAATTTTTTAAATGACATCACCTCTTATAATAAAGTTGAAAAAGGACATATTTACATTAGCTGTGATTCCGTTGATATTGAACAATTTATACTCTCTTTCGTGCGTGAAATGCAGTTTTTAGCTGGTGAAAAGTGCGTGATTGATTTAACTTTGAAAAATGGCAATCGGCTTGCAAGGCTTGACCAAAAGATAGTAAGGCAGATTCTTGAAAGCCTTATAAATAATGCTATAAAATTTTCACCAATTAACTCGCTTATCAAGTTCGATGTAAGCGTTGAGGAGAGCTATATTGAATTTACAGTTGAAGATGAGGGTGCGGGTATATCGGAAAGCGATCAAGACAAGATTTTTGATCCTTTTTTCAGAGGGAAAAATATTGGCAACAGTGCAGGCACGGGTTTAGGCTTATCCATAGTAAAAAATTATCTTGACGCTATAAATGGCTCGATTAGTTTTGAAAGCGCTTTGGGCAAAGGAAGCACTTTTATAGTAAAAATACCAATAAAGAATTAAAAAATGAATTAAATACATGGAGTTAAAATGAAAAACACAAAAGAAGAAATTTTTGAAGAAAATAAAATTTCTGAAGAAAAACAGAAAGCTATAAAAATTGCCATGGAGCAAATTGAAAAGCAGCATGGCAAAGGCTCAATAATGATGTTAAACGATCACGTCGTTGTGCCTGTTGATGCTATTTCTACTGGCTGCTTATCTTTAGACGCCGCAATAGGCATCGGCGGGGTCCCGCGTGGCAGGGTTGTTGAAATTTTTGGACCCGAGTCCTCTGGAAAAACTACAATTTGCCTGCAAGTTGTTGCTGAAGCACAGAAAAAAGGAGGTATAGCCGCCTTTGTCGATACTGAACACGCCTTGGATATTAACTACGCTCAAAGGCTTGGTGTCAATTTAAACAGCTTGCTGCTTTCCCAGCCCGAGTTTGGTGAGCAAGCTCTCGAAATAGTGGAAACCCTTGTCAGAAGCGGCGCGGTAGATGTAATTGTAGTTGACTCAGTTGCCGCCCTTACTCCGAGAAGCGAAATCGAAGGGGATATGGGAGATGCGCAAATGGGTTCTCAAGCTCGCCTTATGTCTCAGGCACTACGCAAGCTAAATGCTGCTATTGGGAAATCGAATTCAACAGTTATGTTTACAAATCAACTGCGTAGTAAAATCGGAACTTTTTTCGGCAACCCAGAAACAACAACAGGTGGAAACGCACTTAAATTTTATGCCTCTGTCCGCATTGATATTCGTAGAAAAGAAATCTTGAAAGAGGGACAGGACAGCATTGGAAATCGCGTTAAAGTGAAAATTGTAAAAAACAAAGTTGCTCCACCTTTCAAAGAAGTAGAATTTGATATTCTTTACAATGAAGGAATTTCCAAAATTGGTGATTTAATTGATTTAGCAGTGGAATTTGGCTATATTAATAAGAGCGGCTCCTGGTTTACTTATAAAGAGGAAAGAGCTCAGGGACGTGAAGGAATAAAGCGAGTATTTCTCGAATCACCAGAACTGTTTACTGAATTAGAGCAAACAGTAAGGGCAAATTTAGGTTTTAACAATTAAGCAAGGAATTTGATAAAGCAAGTTTAAATGGAGGATCGCAGTTTTTATTTAATTGAGATGGTTTTTTTATACGATTTAGGTCGAAAATTTAGCTAAATATCAATAATGTTTTAAATTTATAGAAAGGATTTTTTCGTATAAAAGATCTTGGAAGAATTTAGAAATATCGTGTTTAATGAAGACGTAATGAATCTGCTGAAAAGGCTACCCGATAACTCCATGGATATGGTGTATGGTGATCCTGATTATAACGTTGGAATTAATTACGCTGGGAAAAATTACACTACAAAATGGAACGATTATATTGATTGGTATATTGAGCTGACTAAGGAAAGCCTACGAGTTTTAAAGCCGAGCGGCAATCTTTTTATGATTAATTATCCTAAGCAAAACGCATATTTGCGTGTGAAATATTTAGACGACAATGCTTATATGGTGCAGGATTATGTTTGGGTTTATAACACAAACGTTGGGCATTCACCAAAAAGATTTACTACTGCGCACCGTTCAATAATTCATGCAACAAAAACGAAAAATAATAATTTCTATAAAGATAACGTTGCTCAGCCTTATTTGAATCCAAACGATAAAAGGATAATTAAAAGAATGGAAGAGGGACATAAAGGTAGAATGCCCTACAGCTGGTTTTACTTTGATTTAGTGAAAAATGTGTCAAAAGATAAAACATTTCATTCCTGCCAAATTCCGCTTCCGCTTGTGGAAATGCTTATTAAATCTTGCACAAAGGAGGCTGATGATCTTTTTATTTTGTTCGGCGGTAGCGGCTCTGAAATTATTTTATGTAAGCTATTAAAAAGAAATTTCATAAGTTGTGAAATTCATAAAGAATATTATAATATGATTTTAGATAGAATTAAAAACGATGGAGTAATTAACTATAAATATAGTCAAAAATATTATCTTCAAAATAATTGTAAGGAATTGGAATCTAATAATTTAGAAAAAAATAATTTGATTAGTTTATTTTAAAGTTAAAAAAGTTTATGGAACAATTAATTTTCATCATCATTTTATTAGCAACTATTTTATTGCTAACCACAAATTTAAGAAAACAATTAGCTTATTTAAAAATAGCTCAAAAGGACAACAGATTCGACAAGCCTTTTGAGCGCATTAAGCACACTTTTAAAGTTGCTATTGCTCAATCAAAAATATTGCGCGAGCAGCCCGCTGGATTGCTGCACGTTTGCATTTTTTGGGGTTTTCTTGTTTTACTCTTTTCAGCTTCAGAGGCAGTTTTTCAAGGAATATATCCCAGTTTTTCTTATAATTTTCTTGGTCCAGTTTATTCAGCAATCACAATTTTAACGGACATTTTTTGCGCTGGGATAATTTTAGCAGTAATTTTTTCACTTATGCGAAGATTTGTTTTTAAGGTGAAGCGCTTGCAAGGCGATGCAGATGAAAAAAGAGATGCTGCCATTGTTTTAGCTTCGATTTTTGTGATTGTCAGCGCTCTGCTTTTTCACAATGCGGGATTAAGTATTTTAAAAACAAATAGTTGGGGCGTTTATCCAATAGGCAATTTGCTTGCAGAGTTGATTCCAAGCGGAAGCGTCTATACTTTTTATAAAATAAGCTGGTGGCTGCATATTCTTGTAATTTTTTACTTTATGAATTACTTGCCTTTTTCCAAGCATTTGCACGTTTATACCTCTATTCCAAATGTTTATTTTTCTTCTTTGACGCCAGTAAATAAATTACAGTCAATAGATTTTGAAAAAGAAGACCTTGAGAAATATGGAGTTGTAGACATTGAAGATTTTACTTGGAAGCAGCTTTTGGATAGCTTAACCTGCACGCATTGCGGGCGTTGCACCGCTGTTTGCCCTGCTAACACGACAGGTAAAGCACTTGATCCGCGCGAGATTATGGTAGAAATGCGGAATCGTTTGGGCGACAAAACAAAGCTATTAAGTAAAAAAGAAAAAACGGGCGAGCAAAGCGAGGGTGAAGAAAAGAAATTTATTGGTGATTACCAAAATATTGACGCTCTTTGGCAATGCACCACCTGCGGGGCTTGTATGCAAGAATGCCCTGTGATGAATGAGCACGTCCCTGCTATTGTCGATATGCGGCGTTCTCTTGTTATGATGGAATCGAATTTTCCGCCATTGCTACAAAGCTGCTTTACGAATTTGGAGAATAACGGCTCTCCTTGGGCATTTTCTCCAGCTGAAAGAGCGGATTGGGCAGAAGGAATGAATGTGAAAATTGCCGCAGATAGTCCAGAATTTGACGTTCTTTTCTGGGTCGGCTGCTCTGGGAGTTTTGATGACAGAGCAAAAAAGGTAACCCAGGCTTTTACAAAGATTATGCAAGCAGCAGGCGTTGATTTTGCAATTCTTGGAAGCGAGGAAATGTGCAATGGAGATGTCGCTCGCCGTGCTGGAAATGAATATTTAGCAGATATGCTGATTAAAACAAATATTGAAACACTAAACCGTTATAATGTAAAGAAAATCGTTACTTTCTGTCCGCACTGTTTCAACAGTTTCAAAAATGAATATCCGATTTTCGGTGCTGAATATGAAGTCGTGCACCATAGCCAATTTATTAATGAATTGATTAAAACGAAAAAACTTAAATTGAAAAAAGAAGAAAATTCATTGCGCGATCTTGCTTATCATGATTCTTGCTATCTTGGAAGGTATAATAATATTTACAAGGAGCCAAGAGCCGTGCTGGCTGCGATTGATGGAGTTCGTATTTTAGAAGCTGAGCGCTCTGGCGATAAAGGCTTTTGCTGTGGCGCAGGCGGCGGGCAGATGTTCCTCGAAGAAACAGAGGGTAAGCGTATAAACGTAGAAAGAACTGAAGAACTGCTTGATTTGCACGCGAAAACGATTGCTCTCAACTGTCCATTCTGCTTGACCATGCTCACAGACGGAGTCAAAGCAAAAGATTTAGTTGATAGCGTTCAAATAAAAGATATTGCCGAAATAATTTTGGAGCATATTGAAGAAAGCTCCTAAGATAAAAGATCTAATAGCAGTTACGCTGATTGTGAAAGATGAAGAAAACAATTTGCTTTCTGCTCTAAACTCAATTAAGCATATTTGCAGTCAAATAGTTGTTGTCGATACTGGCTCAAGCGACCGAACTTGCCAAATCGCAAGCGCTTTTGGCTGCGAATTGCATTTTTTCAAGTGGAACGATAGCTTTGCTGATGCGAGGAACTACGGAATACAATTTGCACGAAGGCCCTGGATCCTTTCCCTCGATGCAGATGAGGAGCTTGTTTGCGATACTTTGATTAAACAAGCATATTTACTTGATAATGACGAAGTTGGAGGCATTAACTTGATAATTCAAAATCAGTTAAACGATATAGAGAACGGGCAATCGCTTCAGCATAGATATACAAGGCTTTTTAGGAATAATCCGAAAATCTTTTTTTCTGGACGAATACACGAGCAAGTTCGTAACTCTATTGAAGATGCTGGCTTTTCAGTTCTCGAATCTGAAATTACGATAAAGCATTTTGGCTATTCAAAATTTAATCAAGAAAAAATTGAAAGGAATAAGCAACTCCTTGAACAAGAGCTTGCTTTGAATGAAAAAGATGATTTTATGCTCTATCACCTTGCAGAAACTGAGTTTGCCGCTGCAAACCTTGCGAGGGCAAAGCAAATTTTTCAAAATCTGTTTAATTCTATGGATTTATCGCAACAGCAAAAAGAAATCACCCGTATTCGCTTGGGGCAAATACATTTAAAAGAGGGGAATTTTGCTGATTTAAGCAGGTGTTTGGATTTTAAAAGCGAGGACGAAAACCGCGAAGGTTTTAGAAAATTCATTCTTGCGGTTGCCTTACTTACTGAAAGAAAATTTGCTGAGGCTAAACCATTAATTGACTCAAAAGAGGTGCATTCTTCAAGCCTTATAAATAAAAGCGATTTAGCTCAAGTAAAAGAGCTTCTACAAAACTATTAGCAAATTAAAGAATAATTATAAGTTTCCTCCTGCAAGCTCGTCAATCTCCTTCATTTTTTGAAAAGTAAAATTGATTACATTCACAATATTAATAAAGTGCTGCAAATCTTCAATTCTTAGAGAATGAGCTAACTTTTTCCGTTCTGAAAGCCATTTTTCTAGCGCCTGATAGCCGCCAACTCTATATTCCCAAATTTCCCTTGGAACATTGCTAAAATATCGCTCTTTATTGAAATAAGCTCTTTCGTTTTCGTATTTAACAAGCTCAACTTTAAAATTATCGTTTTCACCTTCAGAGCGGCAGTTCATTGTAATTGGAAAACGTTTCAATAAATGAGCTGCAATTAATTCGCTTCCTATTGCTGATATTTCTAAAAATAAATTTTCTTCATCAACAAAAGGGATGCGCGGGAAATCTATTCTTAAAAATTCATTGTATTTTTCTCTGTAATTTGGGCTATGCAAAATTGCGTAAATATAAGCCATTACTTGCTCTGGCGAATAAGCATTTTTGTATTTATTTTTAATAAAATGGCGAAACTCTTTTGTAAAATTATCCCTTTTTCCTTCTTCGTTGAAAAGGAAATCGTTACCGTTAGAAATGTCGTTTTTATTTTTATCAATGTATAAATATAAGGGAAAAACAGCGCCAGCCCCCAAATCCCTGCCACCAGCTAAATAGCTTTCATCGGACAAGCAATCCGTAACGAAGGCGTGTCTCCATTTTTTCATCTTCATCTGCCTTGGCGCAACTATAGCAATATTTTCTTTATGGAAAAAATTGTCCATCAGCGCTTTATGGCTTCGCGAAAGGAATTTGTTGTCATAAAAAACAAAGCGTCTGTCGAATAATCTATAGTCAATTTCCACAAATTTATCATCGCTATACTCGGCAGTGATTGCTCGTTTATACTCCCAAGTTGTATTTGGGTTTATGCCATATTTTTTAATAATTTCTTCTAATCTATATTTTTTAGTTAAAATTTCATTAACTCTTGCTTTCAAAGTTTTTAAATTGGAGTCTATGCTTATTTTATCTATGCAAGTTCCTATGCCAACACCTTTTATTTTAAAAATATCATATAGAGACCAAAAGTCCAAATATTTAAGTTTTTCACCATTGATATTTTTATCAATGAACCAAAAATATGGCTCTTCCAATTCAAGCTTTTCCCATTCTACTGTTTTGTAAGTATTTTTTTCTAAAAAATCGAGCTTTTGTTCCCTTAGCAAAATATTATTTTTTAAAGAAGAAAAGTATTTTACTTCTTTATTTTTAGAATCTTGGCTTTTAACAAAAATTGCAATCGCAACGCCAACGCGAATGTTAAAAACGTTCTGGTCTCCTTCTCTTTTTCGAGCATTTCCGTGTAAATTCAGAATATAAATCTTGTCAAAAATCTTAAAAAGTTCCTTCCTCATACTTCTGTGAATAAGACCATCGAGATAAGAATTATTTGAAATTATTCCAATTACGCCATTTTCAACGCTCTCCATCTTCCAATGAGCAAAACGAATGAATTTAATGTAATCATCGGAAAGAGCGCCGATACTTTTTTCACTTTTCACGGCTTCTTTGTAAGTTATCATCTTTTCATCAGTTATGAAGCCAGCTTTGTTTTGACTGCTAACAGAGTAGGGGGGATTTCCAAGAATGACAAGAATATCCTGATTTTTTATTCGATTTGCCTCTCTGCCTTCCTTCGATAAGGCGGGCATAATTGGAAAGGGCTGTGGCTCTTTGTTTGTCACTGTGTTTGTAAGAAAAATATTTACTCGCTTGCCCTCGTCCAAGGAATAGCCAAGCTCTTTAAAAAACTCAGTGATTTTTAATTGAGCAACGATATAAGGCGCCACAAGTAGCTCAAATCCATAGAAATTATTAATAATTTGCTCGTTCAAAATTTTATTTACTGTTTGCCTGTCTCCAAGCGTTTGCGCCTGCTCTAATGCAAGTTTGAAAGCATTTAGAAGAAAAGTGCCTGTGCCTGTTGCAAAATCAAGCAAAGTAACTTTTTTACTTATTAAACCATCGTTAAGTTTAAAAGTATCTTTTAAAATTTCTTCAATCGAACGAACTATGAAAGAAACAACTGGCTCTGGGGTATAATACACTCCACGCAGCTCCCTTTGGGATTTATCGTAGCTTGTAAGAAAATCTTCGTAAAAATAAATAAACGGGTCGTTAAAGCCTTGGTCTTTGTTGCGATAATCGGAAAACTCCTTTTTTATTGCAGTAAAATCTGTAACTTTTAAAACGTCAATAATTTCATCTATTGCCCAAGTTATTTCGCGCGGGAAATCATCGAGGCGGTGAAAAAGCTCTTTAATCAAAGGGAAAGAATGGGGGAGAAGTGAAAAAGCGCTGCTCCTATTAAGTTGCTTGTGTGGTTCATCGCAATTCAACGCAGCTAAAAAGAGGGAGTAAGCCAAGGTTTGTGCGTAAATATCGGAAAAATATTGCGTTTCTAAAAGTGGAAGAAGTGATTCTTTAAATACTTCGTATACTCCTTGCATCAAATTGGTTTCATCTCTTTCCTTTTCTAACTCGATATAGCAGTATTCCCTTAAAAAAGTAGCTTTTTCTGCAAGCTTTTTGGCAAGCATTTCTACTTTGAAAATCGGCTCTGGCTCCGCTTCAAAGAAAACTGATAAAATTCTTGTTAGCTCTTCAATTTTATCTTTTTCTAACTTAACGCTCTTGCTTTTCAAATCTTCAAGAGAGCATAAGGAAGTATCAGCAACAACATTTCCCTTAACAATTAAAAGGAAACGCAAGTAATCTGTTAAAATAATATTATCGGAAAGCTGCCTATACCGCTCCATTTGCTCGGAATTGAGAGCTTTTTCTAAGTCGCTGCCTAATTTTTTCGTTTCAAGCAAGCCAATGCTCAAAATATCTGGGGTAATCACTTTGAAATCTGGACGCCCCTTGCCTTCCACCTGCGTTGGCTCGTGCTTAATGATTAGCTCTCGCTTTATGTTTTTACGCAAAAAGCTATTAAGCATATTCTGTAAATATGTCCTGTAAGAATGCTCCGAGCTTTCGCTGTCCGATGAAAATTCTTTTTGTATATTATCTATATAAATTTGAAACATAGCATTTATTTTAAAATTGCACAAAGCCAATTTTCTTATATACTTTTCTAAGCGTTTTAAAGGCACGCTTTCTTGCTTTTTCTGCCCCGGCAGTTAAAAGCTCCTCCAAATATTTTTTATTATTCATTAAATCAAGATATTTTTCTCTAACTGGTCTGATGTAATCGGCGACGGCATCAGCGACAGCAGATTTGAAAACGCCATAGCCCTTGCCAGCAAATTCCTTTTCTATATCATCGAAACTCATATTTTTTGCAATATGATAAAGCGTCATTAGGTTTGAAATACCCATTTTTTCATTTGACATTTTTACGACAGAATCGGAATCTGTTACAGCACGCTTGATTTTGCTCTTTATTTCTTCGTCAGTATCGGAAAGGAAAATGGTTGCCTTGTCGTTATCATCGGATTTTGACATTTTTTTGCTTGGCTCTTGCAAGCTCATAACTCTTGCGCCAACTTTTTCTATGTATGGCTCTGGTATTTTAAATGTGTCGGAATAATGAAAATTAAAGCGCTGTGCTAAATTTCGCGTTAGCTCAAGGTGCTGCTTTTGGTCTTCTCCAACTGGAACTAAATCAGTTTGATAAAGCAAAATATCGGCAGCCATTAAAACGGGATAAGAAAAAAGTCCTATGTTTATATTTTCAGAATGCGCTGCAGATTTGTCCTTAAATTGGGTCATTCGGCTGCATTCTCCCATTCCCGTAAAGCAATTAAGCACCCAAGCGAGTTGAGTATGCTCTGGAACGAAAGATTGAATGAAGAGCGTGCTAATTTCAGGATTTACGCCGCAAGCAATGAAAAGAGCGGCAGTTTCGAGCGTTCTTCGTCTTAATTCTGCAGGGTTTTGCTTGACTGTAATGGCATGTAAATCTACGATTGTATAAAAACATTCATATTCTTGTTGCAGTTTTACCCAATTTTTAATCGCGCCTGTTAAATGTCCAATGTGCAGTTTTCCTGAAGGCTGGATACCACTTAAAATTACTTTTTTTTCAACTTGATTTTTCTCTTCCATATCTTTTCTTATTTTTGTTAATTTAATTCTTTGCAAATTTAATTTTTTATAGTTAATTTCAAAAATATTATATCTGTAATTCATATTATTGGGATAAGCAGTTGAAGGAAAATGAAAAAGATGAAATAAATTGCTTGGATAAAGGCTTTGTCAGGCTGGTCGATTCAATGGGAAACGACAGCTCGATTGTCCAAGCGGCGCGCGTTTCTTATGGAGCTGGAACGAAGACAAAGCGACAAGACCGCGAGCTTATTCGCTATCTGATGCGGCATCGGCACACCTCACCATTTGAGATGGTGGAGTTCAAATTTCACGTAAAATTGCCTATTTTCGTTGCTCGCCAGTGGATTCGCCATCGAACTGCAAGCGTTAATGAATATAGCGGTCGTTACTCTGAAATGAAAGACGATTTTTATATACCCGAGCCAGAGCAGATAAGGACCCAAAGCACTTATAATCGCCAAGCAAGAGGAGATGAGCATATTGCGGTAGATGAGACGAACAAAATACTTGAAACTTTGAAAAATAGCCAAAGCAAACTTTTTGCTGAATATCAAGATTTTCTTTCTGTTCATCTTGCCCGCGAGCTTGCAAGAATCAACCTTCCGCTTGCCACGTATACGGAATGGTATTGGAAAATTGATTTACACAATCTTTTCCATTTTCTAAAATTAAGATTAGACCCAAAGGCGCAATATGAAATTCGCGTCTATGGAGAAGCAATTTCGCAGTTAATAAAGCCCATAGTTCCACTTGCTTTCGAGGCATTTGAAGATTTTATATTGAACTCGATTAGCTTTTCTGCTCAAGAGCTGAGTGCTTTAAAAAATGCAATTTCCTTTGAAAAACTTGAAGAAGAAAGTTTAAAATCCTATGGTTTTGGCGACAGGGAAATTTTGGAGTTTAAGGAAAAAATAACTGTTTTAAAAAATAAATAATTGGAGAAACCAATGAAAACAAAGTTAGTTACATTAGTAATGTTTTTATTTGCAGCAGCTTATGCAAATTCGCAAAACGTTGATATGATTATCAACAAAGCAATCAGCCAAATAGGAGGGGAAAAGGCTTTTAAAGCCATTAATTCTTTTGAGTATGATATGACTATGGTCGGTATGGGGATGGAAATGCCGATGAAGATTTATAAAAAAGGAGACGATAAATTTCGTTTAGAAATGAGTTTTATGGGACAAGATATGATTTCTATTCTCAATGGAAACAAAGGTTGGACAAAAACTGCTGGGAATGTAACAGAGGTTCCAGAAGAAGCCATAAATGAATTTAAAGAGCAGCTCACTTCTCAAGTCGATGTTTTCGATATGCCTTTTATGAATTATAAAGAAAAAGGGGTTAGCTTTGAACTATTAGGCGAGGAACCGGTTGACGGAATGGACGCATATAAAATTGAAGTTATTTCTGATGATGCCAATTCAGTAATTTATATTGACAAAACTACAAACTTGTTAGTAAAAGCTTCGACAGTCCAAAATATTGGAGGGCAAGATATGGATGCCGATATTTATATGTCCGATTATAAATCCGTTGGCTCATTAAAAATGCCTCATAAAGTCCAAGTCAAAAGCGGAGGCGAAGATTTAGTTCAAGTTGTTTTAAATTCTGTAAAAATCAATGAAGATATTGATGATAGTTTGTTTCAAAAGCCATAATTTCATGGAGTTATTATGAAAATTGACTTAGTAATGCCCAAGATGGGTGAATCGCTTCAGGAGGGAACGATTATTCGCTGGTTAAAGCAGGTAGGGGATAAAGTAGAGCGAGACGAGATGATACTCGAAATTTCTACCGACAAAGTGGACACCGAGATTCCAGCTCCTGCAAGCGGAGTGATAACAAAAATTTTTGCTAAAGAGCAAGAAACTGTTGAAGTTGGAAAAGTTATAGCAGAAATAGAAACTGATGCCGATAATGTTGTAATTGAAAAACCTGCGGAGGAGCCAAAGGAAATAAAGCCGATAGCCGAAGCAGTATCACAGGCAGTTTCTCAAACTGCTGAAAATACAATAGATGTGGTAATGCCTAAGATGGGCGAATCTCTTCAAGAAGGGACAATTATTCGCTGGCTAAAGCAGGTAGGGGACAAAGTAGAGCGAGACGAGATGATACTCGAAATTTCTACTGACAAAGTGGACACCGAGGTTCCAGCTCCCGCAGGCGGGATAATAGTAGAAATTCTTGCCAAAGAACAGGAAACAGTTGAGGTTGGCAAAATCATTGCAAGGATTGCAAGCGGAGATGCCAAAGCTCTCGCTCCTCAGGTTTCAGAAGCAGTGCAAAAAGCTGATATAACCCAAGAAACTAAGCCGCAAAGCGAAATACCCGCAAGCTCTGGAACAAGGTTTTACTCTCCTCTCGTTCGCTCAATCGCTGCAAGCGAAGGGGTTACAGTTGAAGAGCTTAACACAATTCAAGGTAGCGGAGCTGATGGCAGGGTAAATAAACAAGACTTGCTTAATTTCATTGCAGAAAAAAAGCAAAGGCTTTCAATTACCACACAGCCAACGAAATCAGTTGTAAAACCAGCTCCAGCGCAGGCAGTTAAAGTAGTTCCGCCTGTTACAAGTCCAGTCCCGCAGGGCGAAGATAGACTTGTAATTCCAATGGACAGAATAAGGCAAATCATTGCTGAACACATGGTTTTCTCAAAGCAAACCTCTGCTCACGTTACAAGCGTTGCAGAAGCAGATATGACGCATATTGTCAAATTTAGAGAAAAGCATAAAGAAGATTTTTTGCGTCAAGAGGGATTCAAGCTCACATACACTCCTTTCTTTTGCAAAGCATTGGTCGATGGCCTTAAGCAGTTCCCAATGGTAAATGTAAGCGTAGATGGGAAGAATATAATACTGCACAAGCGTATTAATTTAAGTTTTGCAACTGCTCTCGAAGATGGCAATTTGATTGTTCCGGTGATTAAAAACGCAGATAGCTTGAATTTGAATGGTTTAGCACGCTCGCTGTTTGATTTATCGAGCAGAGCAAGAAGCAAAAAGTTGAACCCAGACGACATTCAAGGTGGGACAATCACCTTAACTAATGTTGGGACATTCGGAACGCTTTTTGGAACGCCGGTAATTAATCAGCCCCAGTGCGCTATTATCGGAGTAGGTGCTATTCATAAGCGACCCGTAGTGCGTGAGTTTAATGGAGAGTATTTGGTAGTGGTTCGCGATATGGCATATATTACAATAACTTATGACCACAGAGTAATTGATGGAATGCTTGCCGGGCAATGCCTTGCTGCAATTACCAACAATTTAGAAAATATGATTCCAGAAAAAGAATTTGGAATGTAAGCAAAGTTCCTTTTCCCTCCTTCACATGTAGGGAACGCAAATTTGCATTCCCTACATGAAACAGTTAGATGGACTCCACCTTCGAGGTGGAGTCCATCTTTTTTTCTTTTTGAATTACAAATTAATTT